>NZ_JBSGZN010000026.1:0-116554 GCF_053611025.1 Streptomyces sp. NPDC054842 | reverse complement strand
TCCGTAACCCGGGCGCCGCCCTCGCCGCACGCTGCCCCGCCGCTCGCGCGGCCGGGCAGCAGATGCCTAGGCGCCCTTCGGTGCCGCCTGCTGGACGACGTCGAACGACCACAGGGTGGAGCCGCTGGCAGCGGGCTTGGGACGCTCGGTGCCGCCCGCGTCGCCGCCCTGGTGGGCGGCCTTCATGGGGCCCTCCATCCAGGCCTGGAAGGACTCCTCGTCCCGCCACCGCGTGTAGACGAGGTAGCTGTCGGTGCCCTCGACGGGGCGGAGGAGTTCGAACCACTCGAACCCGTCCGAGTTCTCCACGGCGTGGGCCCGGGAGGCGAAGCGCTTCTCCAGGGTCTCGCGCTGCTCGGCGGGCACGGCCAGTACGTTGATCTTGACTACGCTCATGCCTCCATCCTGCCGCACGTCGCGGAGCGCACGAGCAGCGCATCGCGCGTGTGCGAGCACGGAACGCGTCACCGGGCCGAACCGGGCCGGGCCGAACGGAACCGGGCCTGGCCCGCCGTATCCGACAGCCCCGGTGTGGTCGGCACGGCGGAGTCCTTCCGGGCGGTCACACCGCCGACGCCCGGCGGGACGGTGGCCGAGTCCGCCCGGTGGCACCGTCGATGCCCGGCCGGACGGCGGCCGAGTCCGCCCGTTTTTTGACGGCCGCCGACGCCCGGCCGGGCAGAGGGCCGAGACCGCCCACGGCAACCCCCGCCACGCCCCGCCCGGGCCCCCTGTGCCCCGGCACAACGCGACCCGGCCCGCACTGTGCACCGGCCTCCCACCCGCCTCATCCCCTGTACGCGGCACCTGGCCGCTGGTGCCATGACCGGCATGCTTCCTGCTTCCCCTCCAACGTCCGGCCCGGGCGCGCCGACCTACCCGCACGCGACGACGGCACCGGAGCGCCGCCCGTGAGTACCGGCGACGGACAGTCGCTCGCCGCCATGGTCTTCCTCGCCTTCGTCGCGGTGTCGCTGCTGCTGTGCGGGCTGGCCGCGGCCGACCTCGACGACCCCGAGCACTTCTACGCGGGCGGCAGTGCCGCGTTCGGCCCGGTCGGCAGCGGGCTCGCGATCGCCGGGGACTACATCTCGGCGGCCACCCTGCTCAGTACGACGGGCTCCGTCGCCCTGGACGGCACCGACGGCATGCTCTTCGCCTGCGCCACGGTCGTCTCGCTCTTCCTCGTCATGCGGATCCTGGGCGAACCCCTGCGCAGGCGCGGCGTGTTCACGCTGGGCGACTTCCTCTCCGACCGGCTCGGAGACCTCTCCGTACGCCGTGCTCTCGGCGTCGCCACGCTCGTCGTGCTCACTCCGCTGCTGCTGGTGCAGCTCTCGACCGCCGGGCACATCATGGCGGCCATGTTCGGCCTCCCGGAGGGCGCGCTCACCGGGTGCACCGTCGCCGGTGGCGCCCTGATGGTCTGCTACGCCGCCTTCGGAGGCATGCGCGGCATCGGCTACGTGCAGATCCTCAAGGTCGGAGTGACCCTGACCGCCGTCCTGCTGCTCGCCGGGCTGGTCCTCGCCCGGTTCGGGTGGTCGCCGCCCGCCCTCTTCGACGCCGCGCAGGACAGCTCGGGGGCGGGCTCCGACTACGCGTTCCCCGGGCTGCACTTCGGTCACTCCCTCACCGGGCGCCTGGACCTGATCAGCTTCGAGGCCACCCTCCTGATCGGCGCGGCCTGTCTGCCGCACCTCACGATGCGGCTGCACCCCCTGCGCGACGCGCGGACCGCTCGGCGGGCGGTCGGCTGGGCGGTGGGACCGGTGGCCGTGGTGTGCGGCGGCGTCGTGATCGCCGGACTCGGCGCCTGCGCCTTGATCGGCCGCGATCCCATCCGTGCGGCGGATCCGGGCGGAGCGACCGCCCTGCTGATGGTGACCGGCGTACTCGACCCGGCCGCCGGGGGAGTCCGGCACAGCATGCTCTTCGCGATCGTCGCCTGCGCCGTGTTCGTCACCACGCTCGCGGCCGTCGCCGGCATCACGCTGGCCGCCGCGTCCAGTCTCGCCCGGGACTTCGGCGGCCGGCCCGCGGACCGGGCGGCGCCCCGCTCGCCCGGCGGCGAGATCCGCAGGGCCCGGGTGGGTATCGTCCTGGTCGGTCTCGTCGCCGTGATCCTGGCGGTGCTTCTTGAGGACCGGGGCCGACTCACCCTGATCTCCCTGTCGTTCACCGTCGCGGCCTCGGTGCTCGCCCCCGTCCTGCTGTACGCGCTGTTCCTGCCCGGCCACACCGCGACCGGGGCGCGGTGGACCGTCTACGGCACGCTGCCGCTGGTCCTGCTGCTGATGGCGGGCTCACCCGCCGTCTCGGGCACGCCCATCGCCCTCTTCCCCGAGCGTGACTTCCACTGGTTCCCGCTCCAGACCCCCGGGTTGGTGACCATCCCCGCGGGCTTCCTGCTCGGTCTCATCGGCCGCGACCGCGACCGCACGCGTGACCGGGCCCGCCCGGCAGGGGGTGACGAGCGGACGATGTCGCTGAGGACGGGAGCGTTTCCGAAATGACGACGTGACCACCACGTCTCCCGTGCCGCCGGTCTCGCCCGCGGCACGGGTCCGCAGGGATCAAGTCGGCAGCCTGTCCATTCGTTCGGGATTCCTTGTCAGTGAGCCCGGTCGCGCATCGGCCCCATGCCTGCGGTCCTGAGCGGAGTTCCGTCCGGGTCGAACGAGTCGTGGAACGTGAAGGCGTGCGGCGCGGAGCCGTGGTGGTGCAGGTGCTCCAGTTTGGTCACCCCGTCCTGCCAGGTGGGGGTCACCCCGTCGGAGACCCACCAGAACACGTAGCCCGGGTGTCCCGTCCTCTCGAACCAGTCGTATCGCCTGTTCAGCGCCTCACGGTGCAGACCGGTGTAGATGGCGTCGAAGGCGGGGCGCACGTCGGTCCAGAGCGAGAGGGTGGCGGCCAGAGCGGTGGTGTCGACCGTACGGCCCTTGTCGTACCACGTCGGTACGGTGAACTCCCCCCACGCACCCCAGTCCGCGTCGAAGTGCGAGCCCCGGTCACCGCCCGCCGCCTCGGCGTGCGCGAGGAATCCGGGGTGCTGACGGATCGTCTGGTAGACGGCCTCACCGACGTCGTAGAACTCGCGCGTCAGAGGCGCGGGATCGGCGAGCGGTGCTTTCAGCACGCCGAAGGTGTACAGCACGAGCTGGGGCATGCGTCTCTCCCTGGTCGGGGGTGCCTGGTGCGGGCCCGGTACGGCGGCTCACTTACGGGGGCGAGGGTTCGCGGCGCGTGACCGGCTCATCCCGTCGAGCGTGGCTGTGCCTGAGGAACTCCTGCGCGACCGAGGGCGATCGCCGAAGGCCAGGTGAAGGTAACCGCCTCCGCGAGCCCTGTCGAAGTTGCCATTTTCCAGTCCAAGTGCCCTCCTGCACCGGTCATTTCGAGGGGTGGGGAGGTGAACGGCGGGCACGCTGAGGCATACCGATGACCACCTCGGCCGATCCGTTCGCCCGCCGAGCCGGTCCGGTCCACCCCTCCCGTTCGACAGCCCCGAGTGTCGCCGAACACCTGGGGTCGAAGAAGAGGGTCTACGGCCACATGACGGGGCAGCGGCCGGGCGTGCGTGCTTGCGTACGTGCACAGGTGGTGCCCCACTCCTCCCATGGACGCTCCCGACGAAGACCGCCGGGCACGGCGCGCACTTCACACCGGAGGTGAGCCGTTCACCCACCGGGTGCTTCGACCAGTCGGTCCCACCGGGTCTCACTCCCTGCCGTGCGGCGCCCGTCGCGCCGAGAATGGCAGGTGAACGGGTCCCGCCCACCATCCGCTTGGGGCGGGGCCCGCTCGCTCTCCGTAACCGAGGCGCACCCACGCCCGGGGCCTGCGTCTCCCGGCGCGAACCCGTCGTCGGTGTCGGTCCCTGCAGGCGTGCCGTTGGGGCGCTCGTCAAAGCGGCGGACAGAAGAGGGGCATGGGATCGGTGAGCCGGGGCAGACGCACCTCAGATGCTCAGGCAGATCACCGAAGGGGTGTCACTGTGTCGATGCCGGATCCGCGCCATGTGAGGACACTGCTCGCCCGTTACGCGAGCGCGCGCATCGCCCTCGCGGAGAAGAGCACGCCGACGTGGCAGCGGGAACTGGAAGACGTGACACGTGCCCTGTGCGCGCTGACCGGCGCGCGTTCCGTCGCCGACGCGATCTCCACCGCCGACGACATCCTCGACCGGCACGCGCGAAAGCAGCGGGCCTCCCGGCTCTCGACGGCCGGGGACGACGCCGCGCTGGCCGCCTGACACCTTCACTTGGCAAGACGCGCTGCTGGCCGCCTGGCCTGCCCCTCCGGGGCGCCGGCCGCCGGGCAGTCTCCCCTCGGCGAGCCGGCACTGATCCGCCGCCAGAGTCGACGTCCCGTTCCGTGTCAGGTTCCCGAGGCTCCGGCAACTGCCCACCTGACAGCGGGACTCGGCCCGGCCGTCGCCGGACCTGACGACGCCCCGTGACGGGGGCCGGCGCCTCATCGGGGCAGACACTGGTTCGGTTGGTGGGCCGGCGGTGGCCGAGGAAGGTCGCGGCTACGCCGACGAAGGCGGAGGAAGTGTCGGCGGACCGGCCACTGAGGCGTGGGCGAAGCCGGGCAGCGCGTCGTCACCGGCTTTCTTCGCCGCGGCCCGGGTCGTTCGGGTGGGACACGAGCGGGGTGACCGTGAGGCTCATCCAAGGGCGCAGCGGCAGGGTGCCCAGAACCTTCTCGTGCAGCTCCTCCTCGTCGTCGGCCCGCCAGATCCCGATGCTGCGCAGTTCACCGACCGGGCGCCATAGCCTTCCGAGGTGGCCGGTCGAGGCGAGCTCGCGGGCGCGGACGGCCTCGGCGGCGCGCCGCCGGTCGACCTCCTCCTGGGTCGTGCCGTCGGGCACGGTGGTGGTGATCTCGACCAGGAACTCCTGCATGATGCTGCTCCGCTCCGTGAGACGTCCGGGCAGGCCCCGGGCGCCGTGAGTGACGGCCTTCGGTCATGCCACCGGCTGGTCGGCCGACGTGTAGACCGGGCCCGGGAAGGTGCCGCGCCCCTCAGCTGCCGACGCGTCCCGCCTGTCGGGTGTCGTCAGACCGCTTCCACTCCCTCATGGTGCGCCCGCCGCCCGCCGCCCGCCGTCCAGCGGACGCCGCGGTCGGCTTCCTCGCTGCCTCCAGACCTGGTACGTCGCCGAGGCGTCGCACCTGAGGTCTACTGGACTTGGTCGCTGGTGGCGTCGCAGCGATGTGGCGCCGAGGTGCAGGCCGTGGTCGACGCGCTGCACGACGGCGTGAAGGACTCGCCCCTCCGCGGCGCCGAATGCCTGGCGGCCTGTCGCACCCGTACCGGTGCGAGGGGGCGTGTCGGTGCCCCGTACCCGCGTCAGTGACGTGTGGGTGCCCCGTACCGGCGTCATGTGTGCGTCGCTGCGAGGCGGTGCCTCGCACCCGGGAGGAGTTCGGTTGCGTGCAGCAGTTCGTGGGTCTTTGACTCTTCTTCCACCGCGCCGTACAGTCACTTAGTAGACCGGTCGCCTACGAGCGCTTCGGGGACGGCGAGGGTGAGGCCGGGCGACGGTTCCGAGACGACAGGAGAGCCCTGATGCACAGCACGACGGACACGGAAGAGATCCTGCGCGGCGTCATCGACCAGTGGAAGGCCGGCGTCGACCAGCACGAACCGCGGCAGGTCGCGTCCCTGTTCACCGAGGACGCGATCTTCCAGGGGCTGCACCCCTACGGTGTCGGACGCCAGGCGATCGCGGACTACTACGGGTCCCAGCCCCTGGGCCTCAAGGCCGACTACCGCGTCCTCGAAACCAGGCGCCTCGCCGACGGCCTCGTCCTCGGCTATCTCGGCGTCGACTTCTCGTTCACCGACCGGCCCACGATCGACGTCAGTCTGAGCATCCTGCTGCGGCGCACGGACGACGGCTGGTCCATCGCCCACTACCAGGTCTCGCGCCTCGGATAGTTCCCTTCGGCCCGGGGTCGGCAGCGACTCGCGGGTCCGGTCGAGTGCGCCGCCGGTGTCAGTGAGCGGCGGCGTCGGCGTTCTTCTTGCGGGCGCGGTAAGCGGCGGCCTTGTATTTGTTGCCGCAGGACTCCATGCCGCACCACTGGCGTCGCATGCCCCGCGAACGGTCGATGTAGACCCGGGTGCACTCGGGGTTGCCGCACTCCTTGAGCAGGGGCACGTCGGGCCCGTTCAGGAGCTCGATGGCGAGCCGGGCGATCGTGGACAGCGCCTCGTCGGGCGTGGCCGCCGTCCAGCGCCCGGAGGGGGTGAGCTGGGGCACCGCGGGAGGCTTGCGCGCGGCGCCGTTGACGACGGCCAGCGCCCCGTTGGCGTACTCCTCGCCGAGGCGGCGGTCGGTGACCAGTCGGTAGACGGCCTCGCGTACCGCCTTCGCCTGCTCGACGTCGGCCTCCTGGCTGGGGGAGACCGCGTCGACGATCCCGGACTCCAGGTACCAGGCGTCCAGTCTGTCCGGCGCCGCGAACATCTCGAAGCGCGTCGAACGCCGCGCCCGGAGGGTCGCGGCGAAGTCGAGGGCCGGGTTGCCGCACACGAAGACGTGGTCCAGATTCACATCACTATTTTGGCAGGTGACTGCTGGAACCGCCAAGTGCCTCGGGCGGTCCGAAGGGAATCGCGCGGCCACGAGTCGGCGTTCGTGGCGGTGAACCGGTCCGGGCGCGGCACATCTGTGCCGTGCCCTTCGGTGTGCTCGCGTCCCCCCTGTCCGTGACGGGGCTCCGCGTGCCGGCGCGAGTGACCCTGCGTCCGCGCGTCGAGCGTTCCGCCTGCGGGAGGGGCGACGGGTGATCGGTGAAGCTCGTTGTCACAGGCCCAGGTCGGCTGCCAGGCAGGAGAAGGAGTTCCAGGATCCTTCCGGGTTGTAGGTGTTCCTCGCCGCGTCGTGGGGCGTGGCCGCTTTCTCCTCGACCGTGTCCTCGTACCGGACACGCTCGGGCAACTGGCCGAACCGTGCGTGTCGCGCGGCCGCGGCGCTGTCCGTGGTGGTCTGACTCTCCATGATCACCCTCCGCTGGATCGGTGGCGGGCCGCACCCTCCGGCTCTGTGGACGTCAGACTGACACCCAGAGACGTCACCCGTCAAGGGGGTGACATAATTGACAGTCGTGGGACCTTCGGGCAGCTCGCCGCAGTGACTGACGAACCGCACGGCGACTCAGTTACCGCCATGGAAGGTGATCGCGGGTGACTGAGTGTCGAAGCGGCGCGGACGGCGCAGTGAGCGCGCGCCGGCGTGGTGGTCGACTGCTCGGGCGCGTGTCCAGCCGTCGGCGCTCGCAATGCGCTGAAGACACCGGCCATGACTTACGACTCCCGGTCAGCTGGCCGGTGGAGTCGGTGTGGAAGGGTGCTGGCGCCGCAGCGCGCCCGAGGGCTGAATCAGCTCAACTCGTCTCGCCCGTACGCCGTTTCGCGCGCAGGGCTTCCAGGAGCCGGAGCCAGATCTCGCTGGCCGTCGGGTAACTCGGGACGACGTGCCAGAGAGTGGAGACCGGGATCCGCCCCACGATCGCCGTCGTCGCCGAGTGCACGAGTTCCGCGATCCCGGCGCCCACGAAGGTGGCTCCGACCACCACGTCGTCGGCGCGGTCGACGACCAGTTTGGCGCGCCCGCGGTAGTCCGGGCGCATCACGTACGTGCCGGCGAGCGCGGCGAGGTCGTACTCGACGACTTCCACGTCGACACCGGCGTCCCGCGCCTGCTGCTCGGTCATCCCGGCACTGCCCACCTCGGGCTGGGTGAACACCACTTGGGGCAGCCCGACATGGCCGGCCGCGGCGGACGGCAGTTCGGCGGAGCCCTGTGCGCGCGCCGCGATCACCTCTCCCGCGATACGCGCCTGGTACTTGCCCATGTGCGTGAGCAGTGCCCGGCCGCACACGTCTCCGATGGCGTAGAGCCACTGCCCTTCGGCCTGCCGCACGCACTGGTGGTCGTCGACGTCGAGGAATCCGCCGGGACTCGGTCCGACGGTGTCGAGACCGATGTCCTCGGTGTTGGGGACGCGGCCCGCGGCCACGACGATCTCGTCGGCGACGAGGGCGGTGCCGTCGTCCAGCGTCACGCGGATCTGCCCGCCGTGCACGCGTCCGTGCCCGGTGTCGTCGGGAGCGGTCCGCTCCACGCGGGCGAGGGTGCGCCCCGCGTACAGCCGTACGCCGCTGTCACGCAGGTCCTCACCGACCAGCTCACCCGCGAAGGGCTCCAGCCGAGCCAGGAGGCGATCACCTCGGTGGACCACCGACACCTCGTCGGCGCCGAGACCGCGCAACCACGTGGCCGCCTCGCAGGCCACCACGCCGCCGCCCATGACGACCACCCGGCGCGGCACCTCACGCATCGTCGTCACATCGCGTGACGTCCAGGGCAGAGCCGCGCGCAGCCCGGGGATGTCCGGTACGGCGGGACGGGAACCGGTGTCGAGGACCACGGCGTGGCGGGCCGTCAGCGTCCTGGTCGAGCCGTCCGGGCGGCTGACGACGACCGTGCGCTCACCCGCCAGCCGTCCGTAGCCGCGAACGACGTCGATGCCCGTGGAGAGGGCCCAGGAGACCTGCGAGCCGTCGTCCAGGCCGTTGATCACGGTGTCACGCCGGGCGAGCACCTCGGCGGCGTCCAACTGGGCCGAAACGCCCGGCAGATGGGCCGCGGAGTCCACGACCTCGACCGGCCGCAGCAGTGCCTTGCTGGGCATGCAGGCCCAGTAGGAACACTCGCCGCCGAGCAGTTCGTCCTCCACGAGCACCGAGGACAGGCCCGAGAACTGGCCGGCGTACTGAGCGGCGTTCTCGCCGGCGGCGGCACCGCCCAGGACGATCACGTCCCATTCCGAACGGTCCGGATCCACGGTCGCGGCCATGCCTGCTTCTCCCTCGTCGCCGGGGCCCCGGCCCGCCCGTCACTGCGGCGCGACACCGAAGTGGCGGACCGGAGTCACACCGCCGGAGCCATCTTGCGTACCGTCCTCGTGCCACGTCGGGCGGACGAAGGCCCGAGCGGCGCCGTCCGGGCGAGCGCTGCCTTCCGGGACGGCACTACCGTCCGGGAAGGCGCTCCGTGATCTCCTGCACCGTCCAGCCGTTGCCGTCCGGGTCGGTGAACGAGACGAAGGACGCGTAGCTGCGCCGTTCCGGATCGGGTCCCGGCACCTGGTTCTCGCCGTTCGCCCGGTGGAAGACTCCCGCGGCGTCGTGGAAGACCTCGCTCACCTCGACTCCGCTGCGGGCCAGTTCCTGGCGCGCGGCCTCGATGTCCGAGACGACGAGGTGCAGGCCCTGCGCGGATCCGGGTGCGGCCGAACTGACCTTGTCGCCGAAGATCACCGAGCACAACGAGCCCGGGGGAGTCAGCTGTACCACGCGAAAGCCGTCCCCGGCGTCGAAGTCGGCGTCGAGCCGCCAGCCCAGTGCCTTGTAGAAGTCCTTCGAGCGGTCGACGTCGGCGACCGGGATGACCACGACTTCGAGTCTCATGTCCACGGTGAAGTCCTCCTGCCGTGTCGGCAGTTGTGGGCGCACCCCGTGCCGGTCGCCGCAACTCCCTTACCGACGTGCGGAAAGGAGTGTGCCGGCGGGACGGTAGGTGGTGGTCGTCCCGGCGTTGCGGCGGCGGTGTGGAGTGCGCTGCGGTGGGGCGCACGGAAAGCCGTACGGTCCTGCCCGGCGCCTGTCCGGGAGAGCTGCCGTACGGCAGCCGCCCGTGGCGCCGATGCCGCGCCGAGTGGTTGAAGGCGACGCGGCCTGAAGACCACTCCACGATACTGCGCACCCCCGGCGGCGCCACTTTTACGGACAAGCCGGACGGATCCGGGGATCCCGCACCTCGGTACGGCCGTCAAAGGCACTTACCGGACGCTCAGTTGCCGACGGTCAGAACGGCAGGTCGATCCAGGTGCCGTTGTCCGCCGTGCGCAGACACCCGGCGAGTCCCGCGTCCTCGAACGCGCGCCGGATGTCGCCGCGGTCCTCGCTGAAGTGCGCCCAGCTGTCGCAGTGGGCGGGAATCACGACGGGCGCCCCGAGCACGGACGCGGCGGCGCTCGCCCTCTCCGCGGTCAGGGTCAGCGGACGCCCGCGCATCTTGCCCGGCACCCGGGCCGCGCCCATGAACAGCACGGCGACGTCGATCGGCGCCATACGCCTGGCGATCCTGGAGACGAGTCCCACGGAGGCGTTGTCACCGCTCACATACACGGTCGGCAGACCGGCGCCGCGCAGGACGAATCCGGTCACCTCGCAGTTCACGTGCCCGTCCTGGTCGCGCTCTCCGTCGTCCGGTCCGTGCTGGGCGGGGACGGCGCAGACTTCGAGCGTTCCACCGTCGGGCCGGCTGATCGCGGCCATGTCCCAGGTCGCCAGCCCTTGCGCGGGGGAGCCCAGACGTGCGGCGGCGCTGGGGCCGGTGAGCACGAGTGGGGAGCCCAGCGCGAAGGCCCGGCCACGGGTGTCCAGGTTGTCGGGATGCAGGTCGTGGCTGATCAGGACGGCGTCGAGGGCACCCACGTCCGTCTCGGTCGCGGCGGGCCCCGCGGTCTTCGTCAGATACCCGTGGTCGCCGGCGTCGTCGAACGTGGGATCGCAGACCAGCCGAAGACCGCCGATGTCGATGACGGTGGTCGGTCCGCCGAGGACCGCGACGGCGCAGGGACGGCGTTCGGAACCGACTGCGTGAGCCATGACCGCACCTCACTGGTGAGTTGCCTCTCTCAGGACTCACTGTAACTGGCATGCCTGGGGGGCGTAGTTCGAGTGCGCGGGTGGGGCGGTCGCCCGGGATGCCAGCGAGGCTCGGGACGCCGGGCTGGAGGCGGGGAGGCCGGGTCAAACGCGGAGCGCTCTGGACCGCCGGCCGGACCGGCCGGGAACGCGAGGACGTGCCCGTGCCGAGCCTTCGCCCCGACTTCAGACTTCCTGGGAGGAGCGCGCCGCCTGTCGGCCGGCGCCCGTGACCCGCTGCTGCCTGGAGGACCAGTTGGCGGGCTTCGCCGGGGTGAGGGCGATCTCCGCGGTGATCACTTTTCCGGTGCCGTCCTGACCCGGTTCGACGGTCAGGCCGCGGCTGACGGCCTCGACGATCTCCAGGCCGTGGCCGCCGAGGCGCTGGGGGTTCCGCTCCAGTACCTGTGGTGTGCAGGGAGAGGTGTCCCGGACGCTGATCCGCGCCAGGGTGCCGTCCGGCGCGAGGTCGATGCGCAGGCTGCCGTCACCGGCGGTGTGACGCAAGACGTTGGTCACCAGTTCGCTGACCACTAGCTGGACGTTCTGCATGTCGAGGGGGGTGGGGGAACTCAGGCCGGATCGCCGGGTCCGCTCGAGGAACGCGCTCGCCGCGTGGCGCGCTCGCGCGCTCGTCATGGCGCCGCCGGCCCAGGAGATCTCCCAGTTCGGCGTCACGTTCGAGTCGGGCCCGGGCTCATCCGACGCCTGCTTCCTAAGCGGGATGGCCATGGGTAACACGCCCTGTCGATCTGTACTGCTTTGTCACTGTCGTGCCGTCGGCACGACAGCCCACATACCCCAGGTCTCCCACTTTAAAGGCCGGGACGGCCGCGCGACCGGCCCTCGACGTCACCGCGGACGACCGGCCGCCCGCCGCGCGAGGCCCGCCGTCAGCCCGCGTTTCCAGTGCCTGTGCAGGTGGGGGCGGCCGGCCGTGCCGGCGGCGCGTTCCGGGTCCCTCGCCTGCCCGACCGCCATTGTGTGCGCGGTCACGCCGGACGGCCACGCTCCGCCCGGACCGCGCCCGGGCCGGCGGCAGACGTACGCGGCTTGCGACCCCGTCGCGTCCCGAGGGCGAGCAGCCCCAGCGTCAGGCCGAGCCGGCTCGCGGAAGCCGTCACGTGGACGGCGAGGACCGTACGACGTGCGGAGCGGGTGAGTGTCACCCCGACACCGTGCAGGTCGGAGCGGGGGAGCGCGTCCGACCGGGGGAGCAACCGGCCGTACCGGCGTGGGCGTGCGTGGTACCGGTACGCGGCGGCCGACTCGGACGGGGCCCGCGCGCGAGCGGGTCGGCTCCCTGAAGTTTCCCGTGGTCCTCGGAACACGCGTCGGACCAGGCGGCACAAGGCGTGTACGGACGGTGACGCACTCGTTCGGCGTAGCCGCGCGGGCCGTGCGGGGCGGCCGCTCCTAGCGTCGGGGCGTCGGCCGCCGAAGGCCAGAAGGAGGCGTTACATGAGTCGCCGTGGAGTTGTGGGTGGCATAGTCGCCGCGATCGCATCGATCGCTCCCTTGTCCGGCGTCGCGCACGCTCAGGACCTCGACTGCCGCAATTTCGTCTACCAGGAGGACGCGCAGGCCGTCTTCGACGCGAATCCCGCGGACCCGAACCGTCTGGACGAGGACCAGGGTCCGGACGACGGCATCGCCTGCGAGGTCCTGCCGCACCGCCCTGTCGCCTCGTCGACGAGAAGCCCCCGCCCGACGCCCGTCACCCCGACGCCCGTCACCCCGACCCGCGGTGTCACCCCGACCCGTGGCGTTCAGGGTGGTACCGGTGGTGCTGTCGATACGGGGCCCTCCGTGTGGGACGTGAGCGTCGGTGCCGGATTCACCGCGGCCGGCGTGCTGGCGGCGGTCGTGGTGCTGCGGCGGATGCGCCGCGGCTGACGGTCCTGTGACGGACGCCGGGGTCGAGCTCCGGGACGGGCGAGGTCCGGCCTCTTCACCTGGGCGAACGGGTGAGAGTGACGGCCGCCCGGGGTGGCCGGGGCTCGCGGGCAGCGCGCCGACGCGGAGTCCCGGACGGCAGCGGATCGGCTTATGGAATGTTTATGTTCGCTGTTTGGGTGCAGTCGGAGGATGAATGCACTTCCGATTGTCTGAGGAGGAGTCGTGGGCATCATCGCCTGGATTCTGATCGGCCTTCTGGCCGGTGCCATAGCCAAGCTGCTGCTGCCCGGCAAAGACCCGGGCGGAATCATCGTCACCATGCTGATCGGTATCGCGGGCGGCCTCCTGGGAGGCTGGCTGGGCAAGGTCCTGTTCGACGTCGACTCCGTTGACGGCTTCTTCGAGCTGTCGACCTGGGTGGCGGCGATCGTCGGTTCCCTGATCCTGCTCGTGCTGTACCGACTCGTCACGGGCAATCGGCGTTCGCACCGCCACGCCTGACGTACCCGCGTAGGCCGGCCCCACCCTCCAAAGGGTGGGGCCGGCCTACGTCTGCCCCGCGCCCTCGGGCGAAGTCGGTCGGGTACCCGGACTCACCACGCATGACCGCGGGGAGGTGTGCAGACCGGCCTCCGGTCGGCCGGCTTGTGTCCGGCCGGGGTCAGGCCCTCTGGATGATCGGGGCGCCAAACTGCCCAAGTCACTTCCGCGTGATGTCAGTTAAGACAACCGGCGCAGTTGGGGCGTAGGTGTGGTCAAGCCGACGCGGTGGCGCAGTCACCGCGGCCACCGGAACGACTGCCGGCGCGGCTCCAGCGTGCCGGCCTTCGGACAGTCGCGTTCGGGGCGGCACACCCGCGGTCGCTCACCTCGCCGTGGGCACCGGCCGCCGCAGCAGATAGACGGCGGCGGTCGTCACGAGGACGGCCATACAGGCGATGAACACCAGCCCCGCCCCCTCCAGCCCGATCGGTTCCGTCAGCAGCCCCACACCGATGACGGGTACCGAGATGCCCGCGTAGGCCACCACGAACAACGTCGAGATCACGGCGGCACGGTGTTCGGGAGGGGACGCGCCCGCCACCGCGGACAGCGCCCCGCGGAAGGCGAGTCCCTGGCCGACACCGCCCACGAGCGCGCTCAGGACCACCAGGACGAGCAGGTCCCATCGCAGCGCGCCCGCGAGGAGGGCCAGCCCGGCGAAGAGCACCGCACAGCCCAGTGGCAGGGACCGGCTCACCCCGACCCGGCCGACGGCCAACTGCCCGACGGTCGAGGCGAAGAAGGCCAGTGCGACGACCAGCCCGCTCACGGCGTGGTTGCGCACGTCCAGCGACTGGGCGAGGAACGCGGGACTGACCGACGTGAACACCCCGAAGAGCGCGAAACCCACGAACGAGGCGATGGCGGCGGGTCCGAACACCGACCTGACCTCGGGCGGGAGGCCGGGCCGTTGCGGCCGTACGCTCTTCAGCGGTCGCCGCTCGCGGACGGTCTCCGGGAGCCACAGCAGGACGGCGGCCGAGCAGGCCACCAGGGCGAGGTGCACGGCGAACGGCAGGTACAGCGGCCAGTCGGCGTACTCGGCGAGCACTCCGGCGAGCAGCGGACCGCAGCCGAGTCCGCCCATGTTGGCGGCCGTCGCGACCAGTGTGGCCCGTGCCGTGGCACCCGGCGGCGCCAGGTCCATCACGTACGCCGTCGCCGCCCCGGTGAACAGACCGGCGGACAGGCCCGACAGCAGCCGTCCCGCGTACAGCCAGCCCAGCCCTTCGGCGGACAGGAAGCAGACGGCGCTCGCGGCCGCGAATCCCAGGCCCCACAGCAGGACGGGCCGTCTGCCGACGGTGTCCGAGGCGTTGCCCGCCGCCAGCAGCACGGCGATGACTCCGAACGCGTACACGGCGTACACGACGGTGACCGTCAGCTCGGAGAAGTCGAACTTCTCCTGATAGAGGCCGTACAGGGGAGTCGGCAGCGTGGTGCCGGCCATGCACACGGCGAACACCGCCCCGCCGAGCAGACACGGGAGCCAGCCCCGGCGATCACTGTCCATGCCGCCGACGGTAACCCCGCCCGCGCCCGGGGAGGGGACCGGCATGCCGTCTGCGGGGCACCGCGCTGGTAGCCGCGCGCGTGATCGTGTCTCGCCAGGCGCGAGCTCGTCCGCCTCGCCCCGCGTCTCACTCCCCCTGGGTCTGCCTTCCCCTCGACGGTGTGCTCCGGATGATCCGCTTCCGCGCTGTTGCGCCTCAACTGGCGCTGTCCGGCGGCGCCTGCGGCCAGTCCCGGGGTTCGCGGCAACTTGTGCGTCTCCTCTATCTGCCTCACCGCAACGGGTGTATGACAGGACAACACAATGACAGCAACACGCAGACATCTGCATGATCTATTGTCATGCCCTCAACATTGAGGAGTTTTGATGCGCCCCCATCACCTGGCGCTACCTGCGGCCTTCGTCCTCTGCGGCGCGCTGGCCACCCTCGGGGCCGCTCCGCCGGCCGACGCCGATTCGCTTCCCGCGGTCACGCCCTCGGCGGAGACGCCGACGCTGTTCGACGACGAACAGGGCGGCAACGCCAACGCCGACGATCCGGCGATCTGGCGGAACGCGGCCCATCCGGAGCGGAGCCTCGTCGTGGCCACCGCCAAGGAAGGAGGCTTACGCGTGTACGGGCTCGACGCACACCAGGTGCAGTCGATCCCCGCGCCCCCGCCCGCCTCGCCCGACGACGCCCCCGGCCGCTTCAACAACGTCGACCTCGTCTCCCGGTTTCCGCTCCCCGTCGGCCGGTCGGACCTGGCGGTCGTCAGCGACCGCGGCAACGACAGGCTCCGGATCTACCGCATCGCCCCCTCCGGTACCGGCGCTCCCCTCACCGACGTGACCGACCCGTCAGCTCCGCCCGTCTTCTCCTCGAACCAGGACGAGATCAACGACCAGCGCACCGCTTACGGCCTCGCCACCTGGACGGACCAGGCAACGGGACGCTCGTACGCCCTGGTCAGCCGCCGCAACGAAACCCGCCTCGCGCTCCTGGAGCTGCGTCCCACCTCCGCCGGAACGGTCGGCTACCGCAAGGTCCGCACCCTCGACCTGCCGTCCGCCTTCCCCCTCCCCGACGGCACCCTCTGGTCCCCGTGCGGTGAACCGGGCGAGGCCCCGCAGGTCGAGGGGATGGTCGTGGACCCGGCGAACGGACTGCTCTACGCCGGACAGGAGGACGTCGGCATCTGGAGGCTGCGCGCCGACCTCACCGGACCGCCCGTCCTGGTCGACAAGGTCCGGGAGTTCGGTGTCCCGGGCACCTACGACGACGGCACCGAGGAATGCACTCCTGGTGCCGACCCGGGCTACGGCGGCACCCGGCTCTCCGCCGACGTCGAGGGCCTCACCCTGCTCCAGGAAGCGGACGGCGACGGCTACCTCATGGCGTCGAGCCAGGGCGACAACACCTTCGTGCTCTACGACCGGGAGACCGACGAGGACAACGAGTACGAAGGCGGCTTCCGGATCGTGCCCGCGAGCGGCGCACTCGACGGATCCGAGCAGTGCGACGGCGCCGCCGTCCTCAACGCCCCGCTGGGCACCCGCTATCCGCACGGCCTGCTGGTCGTCCAGGACGGCCAGGACACTCCCGCCGTCACCGACGGCGAGGGCGGGGAGCGAGAAGCCACCGGGTTCAAGTTCGTGGACCTCGGTTCAGTCCTGGACCGCGTCGATCCGTGAGATGTCGTCAGCTCCGCCAGGTCCGAGACCGCGCATGGACCGACCTGACGCAGTTGTAGCCGACTGATGCAACGTCAGCCGGACCGGCACGACCTGAGCCGGTCCGGAACAGCCTGAGTCGGCTCCCGCCGCGCTGAGTCGGCGCCCACCCTGCCGAGTTGCACTCGTTGAGCTTCGTCTGCGTCGACCGGTCTGAAAGCGCCGGGCGTCGACTCGTATGCGAACGCGTCCGTACCGTCGATCACTTGGGGCCTGCGAGCCCGCCTCGACGTCTGCCGGGCGAGCGTACGTCCCGGGTGAACCGGCCGCAGGTCCCGACCGCCGGCCTTCCTTACCTCGTCCCAAATACCCTACGTCAGAATGGAGTTCCGCATGTCCAGCAACCCACCGCCTTCATCCTCGCCGAAGACACGACGGCATGTTCTGGCGCTCGCGGGCCGGTCCGCAGCCGGCATCGCCTTCGTCGGCAGCATCCCGGAGATCTTCGCGGGCACCGCAGCCGCCGCCACGCGGAGCTCGTCGGGCTACGGCCCCTTGGTCCCCGACCCCGACGGCCTGTTGGACCTCCCCCGGGGTTTCCGCTATCGCGTCCTGTCCCGTGAGGGCGACCCCCTGCTCTCGGGCGAGGGAACCGTACCCGGCAACCACGACGGCATGACCGCCCTGCCCGCCGGCAAAGGCGGCGTCCACCTCGTACGCAACCACGAGAACCGCCCGACCAACACCCGCGTCCCGGTGCCGGCGGTCGCGGGCCTGACCTACGATCCCGCCGCCACGGGCGGCTGCACCGGGCTGAGACTCGACCGGCACAACCGGGTGCTGGACGAGCGGGTCGCCATAGCCGGGACGGCCGTCAACTGCGCGGGCGGGCCGACGCCTTGGGGCACCTGGCTGACCTGTGAGGAGACCGAGGACAAGGCGGGCGCCAACGGCTACACGAAGGACCACGGTTTCATCTTCGAGGTCGATCCGGCCGACCCGCACCGCTCCGGCGCCGTTCCGCTGACCGCGATGGGGCGTTTCGCGCACGAGGCGATCGCGGTCGACCCGCAGAGCGGTGTCGTCTACGAGACGGAGGACTCCTCCGCACCGTTCGGCCTGTTCTACCGCTTCCTGCCGGACAAGCCGCTCGGCGGTGTCGGCTCGCTGCGCGCGGGCGGCCGACTGGAGGCGATGCGGGTCCCCAACCTGCCCGACCTGTCGGCGATCCAGACCCCCGGGACCTCCTTCGACCGTGTCGAGTGGCTACCGGTCCCCGACCCCCTCGCCCGGCAGACGGCGATCCGGCGCCAGGACTTCGGACCGAAGGCGGTCACCCACGCGCAGAAGCTGGAAGGCTGCTACTGGGGCCGCCGAGCGGTGTACTTCGTGTCGAGCTTCGCCACCAGCGCGGCAGGCTCCGCCTCCGACCACTACGGGCAGGTGTGGAAGTACGAGCCGCACCGCCGCCGTCTCACCCTGGTCGTCGTCTTCGGCCCGGACACCGACCTGCGGCTGCCGGGGGAGTCGCCCGACAACATCTGCCTGACGCCGAGCGGCGGACTGATGGTCTGCGAGGACGGGAACGGCGCCCAGCACGTCTTCGGACTCACCCGGCACGGCGAGGTGTACCCGATGGCGCGCAACCGCATCGACATCGGCACGCAGCAGGAACCGGAGTACGGCGAACTCGCGGGCGTCACCTTCTCGCCGGACCACCGCACGATGTACGTCAACGTCTACACCCCGGGAACGACGTTCGCGGTCACCGGACCCTGGTGCTGAACCGAGGGCCCGGGCGGCTCATCTCCAACCGCGCCCCCGGGCCCTCCTGGCCACCGTCGGACGGTCCGCAGCCCAAGGGGGACGAGTGATCGCGCACCCGCGATCCAAACGCGGACGAAGGCGGCTGGTGCGCGAATTCCGGGCATGTCGCTCACTGCCGTAATCGGAGGGCATCACCTCGTTTCCTACGACGACGGGATGGATACCCGGGGCGCCGACAACACGTTTCCACCCCGGTTCTCACCTTTGCCGGTGACGTGGCGCCCACCGCGCCACGGCGTTGACGGCGGACTGGGCCTGGACCGAGGAGGAGGGCTCATGACCGATACGGGACGTGTGCAACAGGCGGCGCAGACGTCGAAGGAGGAGGTGTCCCAGACCGCCGGGCAGGTGACGCAGGCCGCCGGCGAGGTCACGTCGACGGCCGTGGACCAGGCCAGGAACGTGGCGGACGAGGCGCGCCGGCAGGTCGGCTCGGCGCTGGGGGACCTCCAGCACCGGGTCCGCACGGAGGCCGACGGCCAGGTGCAGCGGCTGTCCGGAACGCTGCGGCAGTGGGCGCAGGACCTGACCGGGCTGGCCGACAACGCGCCGGGTGACTCTCCGGCCCGTGCCCTGGTCGACCAGGCGGCGGGCGGCGGCCACCGGGCCGCCGACTATCTGGACAAGAGCGGCGTCGACGGCGCGCTCCAGGACCTTCAGCAGTTCGCCAGGCGTCGCCCCGGCGCGTTCCTGGGCGGGGCCGTCGCCGCCGGGCTGCTCGTCGGCCGGCTCGCGAAGGCCGGGAAGAAGGCGAACCAGTCCGGCTCCGGCGGCGGCGTGCGGGCGGGGCAGGGCAACACCTTCCCGCAGTCCATCGAGCCGCCGCCCCAGACGCAACTGCCCCCGTCCCCGGCGGTGCCGCCCGCACCGGTCGTACCGCCCACCACTCCGCCGATCCCGCCGCACCCGGGGGTGTGACATGGCGTCGACTTACCCGCCGCCCGGAGCACAGGGACAGGGTCGGTCCGACAGCGGTGAGCAGTCCGTGGGCGCGCTGCTCTCCACGGTCACGTCCGACGTGCAGCAGTTGTTCCGCCAGGAGGTGGAGCTGGCCAAGGTCGAGGTCCGCGAGGAGGCCACGAAGGCGGGCAAGGCCGCCGGCATGTACGGCGGCGCGGGTTTCGCCGGCTACATGGTCGCCCTGTTCCTGTCGCTGGCGGCGGTCTTCGGCCTCGCCAACGTGATGGACGCCGCGTGGGCCGCGCTCATCGTCACCGCCGTGTGGGCCGTCATCGGAGCCGTCCTCTACTCGAAGGGCCGCTCTCAAATGAAGACGGTGTCACCCAAGCCCGAACAGACCGTCGAGACGTTGAAGGAGGACGCGGAATGGGCACGTCACCCGACCAAGTGAGGGCCGAGATCGAAGCGACGCGGGAAAGGCTCTCGCAGGACGTGGACCGGCTGGCGGACCGCACCAGCCCCTCGCGGGTCGTCCGCCGTCGCACCGAGCGCGTCCGCGGGTCCGTCACCGGGCTGCGCGAGCGGGTCATGGGCAGCGCCTCCTCGACCGCGGGCCAGGCGACCGACCGCACGCGCCAGGCGACCCAGTCCCTGCAGGAGTCGGCCGGACAGGCCACCGACAGCGCCAAGCAGGCGGTGGGCCAGGCCGGCGAAGCCGTCCAGAACATGCCGGAGCAGGCGATGCGCCAAACCCAGGGCAATCCTCTCGCGGCCGGTCTCATCGCCTTCGGAGCGGGCCTGCTCGCGGCTTCCCTGCTGCCCACGTCGCAGGCCGAGGAGCAGGCGGCCGCGCAGCTCGCCGACCGCGCCGACGGCGTCATCGAACCGGCCAAGCAGGCCGCGGTCGAATCGGCCCAGCAGCTCAAGCAGGACGCGACCGAGGTCGCGCAGGACGCCGCCCAGAACGTCAAGGAGACGACGGTGGACGCGGCGCGCACCACGCAGGAGGAGGCACGCGGCAAGGCCGGGCACGTCACGGAACAGGCCCGTGCCTCGGGCCAGAACATCGCCGAGGAGGCCCGGCGGCCGTCCGGCGGAGGGCTGTGACCGGCTGAGCCCGCAGGCCGCGGACTCCGCCGGAGAGACGAGTGGGGCCGCGACCCGCCACGACAGGATGTCCCCGGACGGCACCCGTCCGGGGACATCCTGTCGGCGCGAACGAGCCCGTGCACCGGGCGGCAGCGGGCCACGGCACCGGACGGACGTCGAAGGGGATCACCGGATCACGAGTCCCGGCTCGTGACGGCGTGAAGACGGGAGTGAACCATCGTGAGCACCATCAAGGACCAGAGCGTTCTTCAACTCGGCGGCCACGGCAGCGTCCTTGTCCGGCAACGCCGTGAACACATCCGGATGGACGAGCTGATGAACGGGTACTGGACCACCGGCGACACCGGCCGGCGCGAACAGATCCTGCAGCAACTGGTGCAACTGGTCTTCAGCCACGCCTTCGCCGAGGAGAGCGTGCTGTGGCCCGCCGTGCGACGCTCGGTCCCCGGCGGCGAGGAACTCACCGCCCGGGTCGAGGAGGAACACCAGGAGATCAACGACCTCGTGGCCGACATAGAGCGTCTGTCGCCGGGCGATCCCGAGCGCGAGGACAAGGTGCGGCAGGCCTTCGACCTGATACGGCAGGACATCAGGGACGAGGAGGACCTGCTGCTGCCGCGCCTCAAGGACGCCATGGAAGACGCCCGGCTGCGGGGACTGGGCACCGCCTGGGAGGCGGTACGGCGGACCGCCCCGACCCACCCGCACCCCGTCATCCCCAGGCGCCCGCCCGGGAACGCGCTCCTGGGCGTACCCCTCAGTCTCTACGACCGCACCCGCGACGCCTTCGGCCGCAACGGCTCGGCGCCGAACAAGGCGCTCGTCGTCCTGGGAGGCGCGCTGGCCGCCGCCACCGCCGTCGTCGTCGCGCGCAAACGGCACTGAAGCAGCGGCCGTCGCGAACGGGTGCCGGGTGCTCCCCGCGCAGACAGTCCGGGGGAGCCCCGCCCGTATACGTGCCCAGTCTCACCGCGCCCTGCCGCCGCCACCGTCAACCCGTCCGTCGAGAACGTGCCTTGACGACGGGGGAGTGGAGCCGCCGGAGCCGGTTGCCCCGGTGGCGAACGAGTCGGTCCACCGGGTCGGCCCTATCGACCGTCGCAGCACGAAGCCTGACGGGCCATCAGTCCCTGCGTGCGTCTCAGCGCAGTCGGCGTGCGCGCAGCACCACATCGTCGGTGTGGTGCGCGCCGGCGCCGCCGTCGGGTGCCACACGGGGCCGCTGCTCGTCGACCTCGATCTGCCAGTCGTCGTCGAGCAGGGCGGCGATCATCGAGGGCCAGACGTAGTCGGCGGGATCGAAGTCTCCGTCGTGCTCGTGCCGCGTCTCCATGCCGGCGTGATGCACGACCAGCAGGACGCCGCCGGGTGCGACCGCCGAGAGCAGTGCTCGCTCGGCAGCGGCGTCGGGAGTGCGGAGCAGTGCCGGGTACTGCGCGGAGACCAGGTCGAACGAGGCCGGCGGGAGCGCCGCCTCCGTCAGCGCGGCGTGCACCCACCGAACGGGGACATCGGCGTCGCGCGCGTGCCTGGCCGCCCGGTCCAGCGCCACGCCGGAGACCTCGATGGCGGTCACCTCCCAGCCCTCGCGTGCGAGCCAGACGGCGTCGGCGCCCTCTCCGCAGCCGACGTCGAGTGCCCGGCCGGGAGTGAGCCCGGCGACCTCGGCCTCCAGTGCCCCGTTGGGCCGGCCGCTCCACAGCCGCTCACGCTCGGCGTAGCGGTTGTCCCACTCCTCCCGCACCGCGGGGTCCCCGGCGTAGGTGTCGGAAGACGTCGGCGGTTCGGCCATGGTCGTTTCTCCTACGATGTCGTCGCTCACGGCTCCACGGTCGGCCAACGTGCAGCGTCCACGCCAATCCGATTGCCGGACCGGCAAAACCGGACGCGAACCTGACCATGGCTGTCCCTGACAGAACAACGTTCATCATCATGAATGTAACTCGGGTGTGGCGACGTCCCGTCAAGCCGACCGATGTGGGTAACGCCCGGTCGGAGGTGGCCTGTCATGAGATGGGTGGCACAGCGATGGAAATCGGTTGAGCGATCACTGTTCACATTCTTGTCAACCCGGCGACGGCCGCCCTATCCTCGCGGAGAGAAAGCGCTTTCCCGATGTGGGTCGACCGCACCGGAGAAGGCGGCCGCGGCACCGGCCGTCGCAGCCCGCAAGCCGTAACCGATCCGGCGTGGGGCGGCGTGAAGGCCGGCCGCACGAGATGCCGACGCGCCAGGAGTCAGGGATGAGCTCCGGGGTGCGGACGCGTCGCCCCGCCCGCCGTCGTGGCCACGGTGACGGGCAGCCGTAGTCAGGTCTCCACGGGGACACCTGGACGTCTGGTGGTGCCTCTTTCGGTATCGCGCAAGCCGAGCCGCGAGATGTACCCCAAGGCTCCGGTGTCCCCTCCCCACCCAAGCCGCACATCAGGTCAGAGCTGTTTCACCCGCACCACCGTCCTCTCGCCCCCCGGCGAGGACGACACCCGCACCGGACAGGCAGGCCCGGCTCCATGCGCATGCCTGACATGCGCATGGCAAGGAGGTCTTGCCGGCCTGCCCGCCGGGCTCGGACGTGCGCGGCACCCCCGGCACGCGATGACGAAAGACGAGGCAAGGATGAGAAAGCCAGTCGCACTGCGACTCTCCGCGGCACTCGGCACGCTGGCTCTGGCGGCGACGACAGGCGTCGTCCTGTCGATGCCCACCGCATCGGCGGCCGCGGCCGGAGCGACCGGGTTCGCCACCCAGAACGGCGGGACGACCGGCGGCGCCGGCGGAGCGACGGTCAAGGCCACCACCGGCACCCAGATCCACCAGGCCCTGTGCAGCAGGGCCGCCAGCAGCACCCCGCTCGTCATCCAGGTCGAGGGGACCATCACCGTCGGCAACACCGCCAAGGTGTCCGGGACCAGCTGCAACACCGCCGCAGGCGTGATCGAGCTGAAGGACATCAGCAACGTCACGCTCGTCGGAGTGGGCGGAGGTGCCGTGTTCGACCAGATCGGCATCCACATCCGCCAGTCCAGCAACATCATCATCCAGAACGTGACCGTGCAGAACGTGAAGAAGTCGGGCTCACCCACGTCCAACGGCGGTGACGCCATCGGCATGGAGACCGACGTGCACAACGTGTGGGTCGATCACGCCACGTTGGTCGCCTCGGGAGGTGAAGCGGAGGGCTTCGACGGCCTGTTCGACATGAAGGACAGCACCAAGTACGTCACCCTGTCCTACAGCATCCTGCGCAACTCCGGCCGTGGCGGGCTCGTCGGCTCCGGCGACAGCGACCTCAACAACGGGCCGGTCACCTTCCATCACAACCGGTACGAGAACATCGACTCCCGTACGCCCCTGCTGCGCGGCGCCACGGCCCACATCTACAACAACTACTACGTCAGCCTGAACTCGTCGGGCATCAACCCCCGGGCCGGCGGCAAGGCCAAGGTCGACAGCAACTACTTCAAGAACTCCAAGGACGTCCTGGGCACCTTCTACACGGACCTGCCCGGCTACTGGCAGGTCAGCGGCAACATCTTCGACAACGTGACCTGGTCGGCCCCCGGCGAGGACAACAACCCGGCCGGCCCGAACCCGACGTCGAACACGACCGTGAGCATCCCTTACGCCTACGCCCTGGACGGCGCGTCCTGCGTACCGTCCATCGTGACCGCGACGGCGGGCGCCAACACCGGCCTGAAGGTGTCGGACGGCAACTGCACGCCCACGACGCCCACGCCCACCCCGCCCTCGTCGCCCACACCGACTCCCACCCCGACACCGACCCCGACACCGACCCCGACGCCCACGCCGACGCCCACGCCGATCGGGACCAACCTGAGCCTCAGCGCCGACTCCGACGGGTCCAGCAAGGCGACCGGCACCAGCTACGGCTACGTCCGCGACGGGAACATGAGCACCTACTGGTCGCCGGCCGGCTCGACCGGCTCCATCTCGATCAAGTGGGGCTCCGCGACGGCCATCTCGAAGATCAACATCAAGGAGGCCTCCGGTGCCACCGGCAACATCGGCTCCTGGCGCGTGCTGAACGCGGACACCGGCTCCGTGTTGGCGTCGGGCAGCGGAGCGGGTGTCATCTCCTTCGCGTCCACGTCGCTGAAGAAGGTCACCTTCGAGATCACCGGTTCGAGCGGCACGCCGAAGGTCGCCGAGTTCGAGACCTACGCCTGACCGTGACGGCATGACCCGGCCGGCCGCACGAGTGGCCGGCCGGACACCTGCTCGGCATGCATCCGGGCGCTGCGGCACCGGGCGGGGCGATGCTCCGGCGTCCTGACTCCCAAGTGCCGCGGCTCCCGAAATGCGGGCGTCCAGGCGGCAGGTGGCTCGAACGCAGGGCAGCGTGGATCTCTCGGCGCCCGTGTTCCATGGGCCACTGTGCCGTCCGCGGCTGGATCGCGATCCGGTTCAGCGGTGCAGGGAGCGGTTGAGTTCCACCACTTCTTCCAGTGTGGGCGCGGACGTCAGCGAGGTGAGGCGCTTCATCTGGCGGTCACGGTTGTGCGGAGCCGCGTCGCGGTCGGCGGCGGCGAGGGCCGGGCCCAGGTCATCCAGCGTCAGCTCGGTGCAGTACGCGGGCGTCATCGGCTGCTGGCGCCAGGAGTCGGCCAGCACCCCGGCGTCGTAGGGGTCGAAGCCGCTCTCGTCGACCAGGCGCATGCCGACCTGCCGTGCCTCGTCGGAGTCCGCGGCGACCGGAATCGCGATACGGCCGGGGGTTCCGGACGGCACTCCCTTGGTCTCCAAGGTGCCTGCCAGGACCGCGTTCCAGGCCTTCACCACGGGGCGCCCCAACTGCTCGGCCACCCACAGGCTTTCCACCTGGCCGTTGTCCACCGCCTCGACGGGGCCGTTGAGTTGGGGGAAGTAGTTCGAGGTGTCGATGACGACGGTCTCGGCCGGTACGGAGCCGAACAGTCCCGCGACGTCCGGGATGCGCGCGAAGGGGACGGACAGGATGACGACGTCCTTGCCCAGCACGGCGTCGCGCGCGGTCACCGCGTGCGCCCCGAACTCCAGGACGGCGCCGCCGATGGTCTCCGGGCCACGGGAGTTCGCCACCTGGACGTCGTGTCCGCCGGCGCTGAGCACGCGCGTCAGAGTCGTCCCGATGGTCCCGGTGCCGATGACGCCGATCTTCATGGTGTGTCCTTCGTGGAGGGTGCGTCGCTTCCGGGTGGGAGGCGACGAGGTGTGACGGTGGGTAGAGCAGGGGCGTGCGGCGGCGGCGCCATGGAGACTCCTGGGGCGGGGTGCCGTACGCGGTGGGAGCCGCTTGCCTAGGTCGCGTCGTCGGGGCGGCGGTATCCGCTCTCGACCAGATCGCGCAGTCGGCCGAGCGAAGCCTCGTCGGCGGCGCCGGTGCCCATCAGCCACGCGATGGAGCAGGCCGAGAGGAACAGGTCGTACCCCGTCACCGACGGCCGTGCGGACCCCGCCTGCTGTGCGGCCCGCAGGTACTCGTCGGTCGTGGTGATGAGGTGGTCGCAGGGAAGGGTGAGGGGGTTGTCCGGTTTCTGTGCCTTGGCCGCGGCCATCAGCGGCTCCGGCAACCCGCTGAAGGCGCTGAAGTACTCCTCCATGGCCCGCAGCCACTGCCGGAGCGCCTCGGCGGTGTCGCCCATCTCGGCGATCTCCGCGCGACGGGCGACCAGTTCCTCGGTGCGGGTCTGCAGTACGGCCGCCAGCAGCGCCTCCCGGGTGGGGAAGTGCCGGTACAGCGTGGCGGGCCCGACCCCCGCGTCCTTGGCCACCGCCTCCAGGGAGGTGCCCACCCCGTGCCGGAGGAAATGCCGCTGCGCCGCGTCGAGCAGGGCGGCACGGTTGCGCAGCACGTCGGCACGGGGTTTGCGCCCCCGCTGGCCTTCGGGGCTCATGCGTGCTCCTGTCCGGTGTGATCCTGCGGATGAGGTGACTCGTGTGCGAAAACGGAAGCCGCCTCCGTATCGACTCGGCCCAGAGTAAAACGGAGGCGGCCTCCGGTCAATTCGGGACGCCCGCCCGGTTGCCTGTGGTGAGGAGGCGGCGGGGGATCGTGGGAGGTCGGTGCGTCACGCCGCTTCCCCGCTCTTCGGACTCGTAGCCGTCCTCTGAGTACGTCCGGCGGAAGAGGCGGCGGCGGTCCTCGAGAGGCGCCGGCGCTCGCAGCGGTGGCAGCGGTGGCAACGGTCGCGGCCGGTGCCGCGGGGCTCATCACTCAGGCCGTTTCGACCTCAATGGCCGCTCGCCCTCAGCGGCCGGCCCAGGGCCAGTCGGGTCACGCGTCGCCAGTCCGCCTCCGAGGCGCTCCGTGGCGTACCGGGGCGATGGCGTGGCACGCGGACCCTGAGTGCTCCGGGAGCGCTGCGGCACACGACCGGTGCGGGCAGCACGGTGTGTTCGCCGTCGATGCCGACCGGGAGGGTGCCGGTGTCCGACTCGACGACGACTTCCTCGGCGGTCAGGCGGATGAGTCCCTCGGTGCCGCGGGCGCGCGGACCGCGTACCAGGCTCGCCGCCTGAGCGGCGTTGTCGACCCGTACGCACACCACGCCGAGCTGTCCCGAGTCCAGCCGGTGCCTGCGTCCGGGATGCGCCGCGTCGACGGCACGCCCGTAGGGGTTGTTGCTCACGAGCAGTGCCTGGAGCCCCTCCGCGTGTGTCTGTCCGGCTCGCATCCGCAGCCGGGGCGCGTCTGCGCCGGTGAGGAGGCCGGGCAGGGAGCGCAGGATCGTCTGCGCCTTCGTGCCGCGGTACGCGGGGTCGGCCACCACGGACGCGTACGTCCCGAAGGAGGCGTTGTTGACGAAGACGCGGTCGGCGGCGTACCCGAGATCGACCCGGACCTCCACGGCGTCGGTCAGAGCCTGCAAAGCCTGAACCGGGTCGTCGCGGTCGAGTCCGAGGTCGAGTGCGAAATGGTTCCGGGTACCCACGGGCACCACCATGAACGGCAGATCGTGCTGGGCGGCGACCTCGGCCACCAGGGCCTGGGTTCCGTCCCCGCCCGCCGCCGCCAGCAGGTCGGCGCCGTCGGCGACGGCCCGCCGTGCCAGCTCGGCCACGTCCTGGACACCGTCCAGCACGGTCACGCGGCAGCCCGCCTCCCGGGCCTTCTCCACGAGGTGGAAGCGGCCCACCTTGCCGCCCCCCGAGCGGGGGTTCATGAGGATCCAGGGATGCCGGGCCGGCTCGGCGGCCACCTGTCCGGACGCGCCGGGCCCGGGTGCCAGAGCGGTGCGCGCCGTCACGGTGGCCAGCACCCACAGGGCCAGTGACAGGCAGGCGGGCCACAGCATGCCGGCCGCCGCGTACAGAGCGAGCACGGCCGCGGGCGCGGCCAGCGACAGGGCGACGCCGAGAACCCGGGCCACGCCGGTATGGGCGAGGACCCACCACGCACCGGCGACGGCGAGTGCCAGCCCGGCGAGGCCGACCACCAGCCACAGCACGCTGCGCAGACCGCCGATGACGAGAGGCACGACGACGGCGGCCAGCAGGACGAGCAGCGCGAGGCGCGCCCATCCGGGGCCGCCTTCCCGCGAAGTCCCCGCTGGGAGTGGGCTGTTCATGGGTACCGTGCCGTTCGTTCCACGTACGCGCCCTTCCCGTCGGCGCTCGCCTGTCGACCGCCGTGCCGTCAGGCCGAGTCGAGGTCGTCCCCGCGCACCGTGCACAGGGCCCAGATGACGAATCCGGAGATAGCGATCATCACGACCGACCAGACCGGGTAGTACGGCACGGAGAGGAAGTTGGCGATGATGACGAATCCGGCGATGACCACGCCGGCGACGCGCGCCCACATCGTGGCCCGCACCAGCCCGAGGCTGACGACGACCGCCACCGCGCCCAGTACGAGGTGGATCCAGCCCCAGGCGGTCAGGTCGAACTCGAAGACGTAGTTGCGTGTGCTGAGGAAGATGTCGTCCTCGGCGATGGCCATGACGCCCCGAAGGATGTCGAGCACGCCGACGATCATGAGCATGACGCCCGCGAAGACCGTGAGACTGCCTGCCCACGCCTGCTTCCTCGGGTCCGCCTGCCGTGTGTGTGTCGTGCTCATGCGCTGCCTCGATTCGTGTCGTCGGGCACCTGCTCAGCGTGTGGGGCCGGCGGCTGTGGCGCCGCCCGGGTGCTGGGACGCACCGTGCCCCGTCAGGACCAGTTCCTTCGCCCTGCGGAACTCCTCGTCCGTGATGGCGCCGCGGTCGCGGATGTCGGCCAGCCGGGCGAGTTCGTCGACGCTGCCTGTCCCGGGCGTGGTGCCCGCGGCCTGCCGGATGTAGGCGTCGAAGTCGGCCTGCTGCGCCCGCGCCTGGGCCATCTCGCGACGGCCCATGTTCTTGCCGCGGGCGATGACGTAGATGAAGACGCCCAGGAAGGGCAGCACGATGGTGAGGAACAGCCAGCCGGTCTTCGCCCACCCGCTCATCACGTCGTCGCGGAAGATGTCGACGACCACGCGGAAGAGCAGGATGAACCACATGATCCACAGGAAGAACACCAGCATGCTCCAGAAGACGTTCAGCAAGGGATAGTCGTACGCCAGGTACGTCTGTGCGCTGCTCATCTCGTCCTCCGTCCCCGGCGCTCGGCCCGGCCGCCGCTGCGTGGTGCTCTCAGCGTGACCCCGGCGGTGGCCGGTCCGCCTCACCCGGCGCGGGTGATCCCGGGGGCGCTCGACGACTCACGTCGGGTGGGGAGCCGGTGGGTGTGCGGCGCCGGGACACCGCCGAGGTCCGGTACCAGTTCGAGGAGGCCACGTACTCGCCCAGCGCCAGGCCCGAGACCGCCACGAGGAACACGGCGATCAGCCAGGACAGGAACGTGAAGACCGGCCCCAGCGGGCCGAACTCGCGCAGGCTGCGTGCCATGGCCGTGGGCAGGAAGAGCGCGGCGGTCCAGCTCAGCACCACGGTACCCGTGCCCGCCAGCACCGCTCCCGGCAGCAGGCGGCGCCAGCCGATCCGGCCGCCCAGCAGCAGGTGCTGGGACCACCACCACAGGAGCGTCGCCGACAGCAGTGACAGCCCCCATCCGATGACCCGGCCGCCGCCGAACCCGCCGCGCAGCGGCGCCTGGACCAGGAGCACCGCCAGCCAGACCACCAGCCACACCAGCCAGCGCCAGACCGCTGAGCGGATCGGTGCCCGCGGCAGGTGCCAGCACCGCTCGCACACCGCCTGGAGCGCCCGGCTGAAGGCCGTGGCCGACGCCAGCGTGATCACCACACCCACGGCCCCCACCGCGTCCCGCGTCGTACCCGTGGCGGCGAACGCGCGACGCACCTCGTCGAGGGTGTCACCGCGCACTCCGAGAACCGCCCGGACGGAATCGGCCAGCAGGTCCTGCACTCCCGCGGGGGCGAACGCGGCGACGGTCATCAGCAGGGGCAGCGCCGTGATGAAGGCCTGCGCCGCCAGCCGCACGGCGCCCTCCACGACGTTGAGCGCCGACAGGCGGGTCAGCAGCCGTGCCGCGGGACCGGACCGCAGGCTCTCCGCGACCCGCTCCACCGCCACCCGTCCACGGGGTGCCGGAGTGATGCCGGATTTCCTGCGCATGGCTTAGGCGGCCGCCCGACGGCCCTCGGCGCCCACGACGACGCCCCGGCGGTGAGCGGCGGTCCTCTGTCCGGCGAACCCGGACCCCGGCGGCGCCACGCGGGGCACCGCAGGGCCGGTGTCCGCGGCCTGGACCCGGCCTGCGACGACGGGCGCGGGTGCGAGCGGGGCCCGCAGCGGGTGGAGCGGCCCGTCGGCCCGGCGGTGCCGGGCGCCCGCGCGTCCGCGCAGCCGCTCGTACTCCGCACGTCCCGCCGTCAAGGTGCCAGGCGCGTGCCGCCGGGGTCCGGGGCTCGGCGGGTCCGGGTTCATGGGTGACTCCCCTCGTCCTGCGCCGAACGGGTCGCGCCCCAGCCCTCCCCATTGGCCGCGGTGGGCCGGAGCGCGTGTCGGACCCTCGTATCGGAGCGCCGTCAGCCCCTCGGCTTCGGGGGCGTACGTCAGCCTCTCGCATCCGGGGCGTGCGCGCCCGGTACGCCGGCCCTGCGGAGCGCGGCCCGCCACGCCAGGGCGACCGCCGCTTCGGCCAGGCCGAGCAGGACGAGCCACAGGCCCAGCAGCCGGGTCAGGGCACGGGCCGATTCGGTCGGCAGGGCCAGGACCACGATGCCCGCGACGATGGCGAGCGCGGCGACGCCCATGACGACGCCCCGGTGGGGGAGGTCCTTGGCGGCGATGGCCGTGTAGAGGGTCAGGACGCCGGACGCCAGCCACACGACACCGACGATCAGCGACAGGGCGGCGATGGTCTGCAGCGGGTTCCGCAGGCACAGCACTCCGGCGAGGAGGAACAGCACCGCCAGCAGGAGCCCCGGCAGCCGTTCCCCGGCTTCGTCACGGCCGAAGACGGCGACGAAGCGGAACACCCCGGCGGCCAGCAGGTACAGGCCGATGAGGACGGCGAGCACGTGCAGGGTCTCGTCCGGCCAGACCAGGACCAGGACACCCGGCACCAGGGTCACGATCGCCGAGCCCAGTATCCAGGTCCACGAGCGCCCCAGCTGGGCCAATACGTCCGCGGGCGTTCCGGCCGGGCGTGGGGACGCCCCGTCGGCGAAGGGTTCCGGTCCGGTGGGCGGCGCCGGATCACGCGGCATGGTCATGGCTCCTCCTCGCGCGATCGAGCAGGTCGCTCCCGGACCGCCGGCTGGACGGTGCGCGGGGACCTGACCGCCCCAGCGTCCCTCTCGCCGTCCGGTCCGGGATCACCCGCGGCGGGTGATCCCGGAGGCGGTGTCGCGGTGTGAGCTGGGAGCCGGACGTGTTCGCCGGGTCCGCGGTGGACGAACGGCGCGCGCCGGACGGAACGGAAGGGCCAGGGCATGAGCCGATACGAGGCGGACCGGAAGAAGGCCCCACCGGCACCGCTCCGGAGGACCAGGGGTCGCCGCCCGTACCCGCGTCGGCTCCGGGCGGGTCGGTGCGGGTGCCCGGGAGGTGCTCGTCACGACGGGGCCGTGGACGGCCTGCGGGCCGCCGGCCGAAGGCGGGGCCACGCGCATGCGGACGGGCGCTGTCCGGACGGAGCGGCCTCGCCGGTGCCGGGGACCGGACCGGCTGCCGTCCCCGACGCCAGGACCCCGAACCGAGAGGCCGCGACATGACCGTGCCGAACCACTTCACCGCGTCCCTGTCCGCGACCGAGCGAGCGGCTCACGGCAGGAGCGCGCGCTCACGCGCCTCACGGTCGAGTCACGGCTGGTTCGAGGCCGACCAGGGGCGACCCGACCCCGTCGACCTGCTGGAACGCCAGTCCGCGGACCGCGTACCGGAGCTGGTGCCGATCCGCTACGGCCGCATGCTGGAGTCGCCGTTCCGCTTCTACCGGGGAGCGGCGGGAATCATGGCGGCCGACCTGGCGACCCTGCCCAGCTCCGGACTGTGGGTGCAGCTCTGCGGGGACGCGCACCTGCTGAACTTCCGGCTCCTCGCCTCTCCGGAACGCCATCTGGTCTTCGACATCAACGACTTCGACGAGACCCTGCCCGGCCCTTTCGAATGGGACGTCAAGCGGCTGGCGGCGAGCTTCGCCATAGCGGGCCGGGCCAACGGCTTCTCGCTCAAGAAGCAGAACGCGGTGGTGCGCGCCTGCGTCGGGGCCTACCGGGAGCGGATGCGCGAGTTCGCCGGTATGCGCACGCTGGACATCTGGTACGCGCAGGACGACACCGAGCGGCTGCGGCGGTTGCTGTCCTCCTCGATGGACAAGGAGACCCGGCGTCGTACCACCCGGGCGACGGAGCGGGCGCGCACACGGACCAATCTCCAGGCGTTCGAGAAGCTGACCCGGGTCACGGCCGAGGGCCGGCGCATCACCCCGGACCCACCGCTGATCACCCCGCTCGACCAGTTGCGGGACGACCGTGCCGAGGCCGGGCGGGCCGAGGAACTGCGCAAGCTGGTGGGCGCCTACGCGCGGAGCCTCCCGTCCGAACGCCGGTACCTGTTGCGCCACTACCGGCTCGTGGACATGGCCCGGAAGGTCGTGGGCGTCGGGAGTGTCGGCACCCGCTGCTGGGTCCTGCTGCTGCTCGGCAGGGACGACGAGGATCCCCTGCTGCTCCAGGCCAAGGAGGCCCAGGAGTCGGTGCTGGCGGCCCACACGGGCGGTGACGGCTTCGACAACCAGGGCCGCCGGGTGGTGACCGGCCAGCGGCTGATCCAGACGACGAGCGACATCTTCCTGGGGTGGACGCACGTCCACGGCCTGGACGGACGGGACCGGGACTTCTACGTGCGCCAACTGCGCGACTGGAAGGGCATCGCACAGCCGGAGACCATGGGGCCGGACCTGCTCTCCCTCTTCGCGCGGCTGTGCGGGGCCTCGCTGGCCCGGGCCCACGCCCGCTCCGGCGATCCCGTCGCCATCGCCGCGTACCTGGGCGGCAGCGACCGGTTCGACAGGGCGCTCACCGTCTTCGCCCAGTCCTACGCCGACCAGAACGAGCGCGATTTCGAGGCATTGGGAGCCGCGTGCCGTTCCGGACGGATCACGCCGGAGCGGCTCTGAACGGTCGGGGGCCTGGCGCAGTCCGCACGGTCGGGGGCTGGTGCAGCTCGCTCGATCACTGGGCTGGCGGAGTCTGAACGACCGCTGGCCTGGTGGTCTCTGAACGACGACTGGACTGGTGGCGTCTTAACGATCATCGGTCCGGCGAGGTCGGGCTCACCCTCGCGGGCACTTCGACGTCTCCCGCGGGCACTTCGACGTCTCCCGCGGGCACTTCGACGTCTCCCGCGGGCGCTTCGGCGTCTCCAGCGGGCACCTCGACGGTCTCTCGCGAGCACAACAGCGACCCTCGACCTTTGCGCGCACTTCGACGTCCCTCGTGTCAGCAGCCCGCCGCGCCGTCCGATCACTCCGGCAACTGCCGCATCTCCAGGACGCGCAGTCCCAGCGACTGGCAGCGGGCCAGCAGCCCGAACAGGTGCGCGTCGTCGACGACGGGACCGAACAGGAGCGTCTGGCCGTCCATGACCACGTGACCGAGTTCCGGGAACGCCTCGGCCAGCGTCTCCGACAGGTCTCCCTCGACACGGATCTCGTAGCGCATGGCTGCTCTCCCCTGGACGGCGCGGGGCAGGCGGACGGCTCCCTCCCCTGCGATCGTGCTCCGTCGCGCTGGATCGGCCCTCACCCGGTACAGGTGACCGCCGTGAAGTGTGACGGACGGTTCAGTGCGTCAGAACGAGCTTGAAGGCGATGATCAGCAGACCCAGGATCAGGTTGACCAGGGCGGTGATCGCGATGAGGCGCCGCGGAGCACCGGCCCGGCGGGCCGCGGCGACGGACCATCCCACCTGCCCGGCCACCGCGACGGACAGGGCCAGCCAGACGGCGCCCTGCACGTCCAGCCCCAGGAGCGGGCTCACGGCCACCGCGGCGGCGGGCGGAACGGCCGCCTTGACGATCGGCCACTCCTCGCGGCAGACGTGCAGCACGGTCCTACGGTCCAGGCCCTGCTGCGCCAGCCGCGCTCCGAACAGCTGCGCGTGGACGTGCGCGATCCAGAACACCACGCCGGTGAGCAGGAGCAGCAGCATCAACTGCACGCGGGGGAGGGAGCCGAGGGTGCCGGCGCCGATCACCACGGAGGCCGCCAGCATGGAGCCGTAGACGCCACCCGTGTAGTCGGCGTGTGCCGGGCGCTCGGACGGTGCCGTCGGATCCGCGGCGGGGGTCGGGGTCCGGGACATCGGTGCCTCCATCCGTTCAGTGCGTGGATCCGGCGGCGTCTGCCGGAGCACCACTTCTCGACCGTGGCGGACGGGGCTCGCGGCCCGTCGGCAGCTGCGGCGTGACCAGGAAACTGGCGAGGGTGATCCCGCCCGTGGCGAGGATCGCCGCCTTCAGCCCGTCGAGCTGCGCGGAGGCGTAGGACTCCGCGACGGCGTCGACCTCCGACGGCGGCAGTCCCGCGTCCTCGGCCGCTGTGCGTACCTCCTCGGTCGGGATGAAGGAGACTCCGGCCTCCAGGGCTACGCCGACGGTCTCGCGGGCCTGCGCGGAGAGCCGGGGGTCGTCCTCGACCTGGCTGGTGACGGCGTGGCCCAGCGCGCCGATGAGGATCGACCCGATGAGCGCGGTACCCAGTGCAGAGCCCAGGTTCTGCGCGGTGAACTGGAGCCCTCCGACCTCGCTGCGTTCGTCCTCGCCTGCGCTGGACTGGACGATGTTGCCGAGCTGGGAGGCGAGCAGGCCGACGCCCACGCCGAGCAGCGCCATGGCGCCGGCGAACTGGGCGTCGTCGATGAGCGGGTCGATGGTGGCCAGCAGCCACACGATGGCCCCCGTGAGAGTGAGCAGGGCCAGCCGGACCACCCGTCGAGGTCCCATCCTCCTCCCCAGTGCGGAACCGCACAGGGAGGTCAGCAGCATGGTGGCGGACACCGGGAGCAGCCGCAGTCCCGTCTGGAAGGCGTCGAACCCCTGCACCACCTGGAGGTACAGCGGGATGGCGAAGAACAGCCCCAGCAGGATGAGGTTCTGGCTCAGCAGCGTCATGAGGCCGGACCGCAGGACGGGTCTGCCCAGCAGGGAGAGGTGGACGAGGGGATCGGTACCCCGCTCCTCCCGATGCCGCTCCCAGTGCCGGAAGAGGGCCAGGACGGCCGCCCCGGCGGCGACGACGAACAGCGTCGGGGCGAAGCCGAGGACGGTGAAGGGCGGATTGCGCGGCTGCACCCATCCCCAGGTGCTGCTCTGCAGCACGCCGAGCACACAAAGCCCCAGTCCGGCCGCCGAGAGCACCGCGCCGATCCCGTCCAGCTTCGGTCGGGGGCCGGTCTGGTGGGTGCGCGGGATCCAACCACGGCACAACAGGAGGGCGGCCACGACCACGACCTCGCCGACGAAGACCAGCCGCCATGTCAGGTACGTCGTCACCCAGCCGCCCAGCAGGGGGCCGACCGCGATTCCGGCGCCGGCGAGCCCGCCGACGACCGCGTAGGCGACGGCCCGGTCCCGTCCCGGGTACGACTCCGCGATGAGGGCGGCCATGGCGGGCAGCACCATGGCGGCGCCGAGTCCTTCGATGACGGACCACCCGAGGGTGAGGACCCACAGGGTGGGTGCCGCGGCGGTCAGGGCCGATCCGACGGCGTAGACGGCGAGACCGAGGAGGAACATGCGGCGGCGTCCCAGGATGTCCCCGAACCTGCCGCCGATGATCATGAAGGCGGCCATCATCAGTGCGTAGAGCGTGATGACGGCCTGGATGGCGGTGACCTCGGTGTCGAAGTCCTCGACAAGCTGGCTGATCGAGACGTTCATGACGGACGTGTCCAGGACCATCAGGAACTGGGCCGTGCCCAGGACGATCAGAGCGCGCCAGTGCTTCAAGGTGTCCACCTCGCCTCACCGAGTCGGCCATGCGGTCGGGGGTCGCGCCGGGCGGCGGCCGCGCGTGTGCTGCCGCCCCTCCCATCGCAACCGAGCGGCCCGTCCCGCGCATCACCCGCCACGGGGGAGGGGCGGGCGGGATCGGGCCGGGCCGGCGCGATTGCCCCTCGACGCGGTTCGGAGTCCCCGGATGCGGGTCTCGGTCCCATGTCGTCGGCGGAGTGGTTCACCGCGGTCGCCCGGGGGCGGCGCCTCGCCCTCACGGCGGCTGCGCGGGACGAGCGGGCCGGAGCGGCCATGGGGAGGCTGTCGCCGGCCGGCGGTTCACAGCAGCCCCAGCTCACGGGCGCGGCGCACCGCCTCGTTGCGCCGGTTCACGGCCAGTTTCCGGTAGACGCTCTTGAGGTGCGTCTTCACCGTGTTCACCGACACGTAGAGGTCGGCGGCGATCTCCTCGGTGGACATCATCCGGGCCAGCCGCCGCAGGACGTCGCGCTCGCGTCCGCTCAGTTCGCCCGCCACGAGTGCCGGGGGCCCCTCGTTGTCGGCGGCCGGCGGGTTCCGTCGCGGCGGAGCGGGGGTGAGCCAGTCCGCGGCGAGTTCGTGGAGGGGTGCGGTGGCCAGCAGGGGCCGTATCCAGGGACCGGCGTCGAGGAACGGACGCCGCAGCCGCTCACGCCGGGCGTCGAGGAGGGCCCGCGCGACGAGCCGGTGGGCGGTGGCGGCGTCGCCCGCCTCCTGCGCCGCCCGCGCCTTGACCAGCGCCGCCCGAACCGTCACCGCCGGACCGGTACGGCCCGTGGTGGGGACGGTGTCGAGCTGGGCCAGCGCCGCCTCGGAACGGCCGGCGGCGAGCAACATCCGAGCCGCCTCGACCGTATACGCCGGCTGATAACCGGACACGTCGCCGAGAACCTCGGCGGCGCTCTCCGGGCGCCCCTCCGCCAGGTGCGCGGCGGAGACGACCAGCGCCGCGCAGCCGGCTGCCCAGGGTGAGGCCACGGTGGTGGGGATGCCCGGGTCCACCGCCTCCACGGCGGCCCGCGCCTGGCCCCGGGCCAGCAGGAGCCGAGCCGTGACGACGGCCCGTCCCGCAGCCGTCACCGGGTCGTGCGCCGTGAGGGGGAGCCGGGCCGCCTCGTCGAGGAGCGCCTGGGCCCGGTCCAGCTCGTCGCGCTCGACGGCCACGGCGGCCAGCACCAGCAGCCCGACGGCGGAACCGGCGTCCGAGGGCTCCCGGCGGGACGGCCCGGACCGCCGCGGTTCGCAGGCTCCCGCCGTGGCCTTGCGCTCCGCCCGGCCGGTCCAGCCGTTCAGGTGGTCGATCAGTGCGAGGTGCCCCGCCGACTCCTCGCGCGGGAGCACGGTGGACGCCCCGCCCGGCGTGCCGGCCACCGCGGCCAGGACGGAGTGCGCGTCCTCGTACCGACCCGCCCACAGGCGTGCCGAACCCAGGTGGGTCCGCAGGAGTGCCAGGAGTTCGGGGTGCCCGTCCAGCAGCTGCCCCGGTACCTCCCGCTGGAGCGTGGCGACCGTCCCGGCGGCCGCCTCGGCCTCGTCGGGCGTACCGGTCAGCCGGGCGGCGAGCGTCTGCAGCAGCGCACAGCTCAACCGGGCGGGCGCCGCGTCGGGCCCGGCGGCGGCCAGCCGCTCCTGGGCGTGGCGCAGGTGGTGCAGCCCGCGCTCGACGTCGTACCGGGACAGGTCGCGGGCCGCCCGCACCAGATCGGTGGCGGCGCCGGCGGCCCCGGGGTCCAGCCCGGAGAAGATCTGGTCGAGTTCGCCCGAGCGCAGACCGGTGAAGAACTGCCCGATCGCCAGGTCGTCCACGACGGTCCCGGCGGTGAACTCCCAGTCGCCCGAGGCCGCGCCGTGGGCGAGGGTCTCCGTGAGCGTCCCGCTGCGGCGCAGCCACCGCGCGGCCCGCCGGTGGAGCTCCGGTTCCAGGCCGGGCAGGCGCACGCGCAGATGGGCGCGGAGAATCTCCCCGAACAGCGGGTGCAGCCGGTACCACGAGTGCCCGAGACGTTCGACGAACGCGTTCTCGCGGTGCAGCCCGACGAGCACGGGCTCGGCATCGGACCGCAGGGTCAGGGCGTTCGCCAGCTCGGGACAGAAGCGGTCCAGGACGCTGACGCGCAGCAGCAGGTCCTGGGTCTCGGCCGGCTGCCGCTTGAGCACCTCGGCGAGCAGGAAGTCCGCGACCGTGCTGCGGTCCGCCTCGAACTCCTTCAGGTACCTCTCCGGGTCCTCGCTCTCCCGTGCGGCCAGGGCGCACAGGCGCAGACCGGCCGCCCAGCCGCGGGTGCGGTCCACCAGGGCGCTCGCGGCCGGCACCGGCAGAGTCAGTCCGTGCGACTCCAGCAGCGCGACCGCCTCCTCGGGCGTGAAGGCCAGTTCGGCGGCGCGTATCTCCGTCAGTTCGCCCGCCGCCCGGTAGCGGTGCAAGGGCAGCAGGGGTTCGGTCCGGGTCACCAGGACCAGGCGCAGGCCCTGCCCCGAGTGGTGCAGGACGAACTCCAGCTGCTCCGCGATCTCCGGGTTCGTCACGCGGTCGTACTCGTCGATCGTCAGGACCACGGGTCCGGCACGTCCGCTCAGCTCGGCGGCGAGGTTCGACAGCAGTCTGCGGTCCACCCGGTCCGCCTCGGCCGGAACGCCCACCGCTGCGGACACCGGCGCTCCGCAGGCGCGCAGGGCGTGCAGCACGTACGCCCAGAACACCCCGGGACCCCGGTCCTCCGCCTCCGCGGACAGCCAGGCGACCGGCTGCCGCAGCCCGGCCGCCCAGTCGGCGGCCAGCAGCGTCTTGCCCGCTCCGGCCGAGCCGTTGACCAGCGTCAACGGCGTCCGCAGGGCTTCGTCGAGGTGGTGGACGAGTCGTCGGCGCCGCAGAAACGTGGCCGGTACGGTCGGCAGGGTGACCCGGGTACGGAGGAAGGGGTCTCCCGGAGGATCGAGCCACGGGGCGCCCGGATCAGCCGCTCCCGAGGTGTGCTCGGAGGTCTCCGCCACGGGCGCTCACCGCCACTGTCCGTCGGAGTCGGGTCAAGGGGCCTTGCCTGCGAACCCAGCATCCCAGCCCTCCCGCACATGCGCCCGATGGGCGCGTTCCGGACCGGGGTGGTACGCGGCGTCCTCGGGACTCGTACGCGCCTGGGGAGCGTCTTCGTGATCCGGACGGCCGTCGACGCGGACCCGAAGAACGACCCCGCCCGGTCGTGCACCCGTCATGAGGACTGGCGCGCTCCGTCCGTGCGTCGGCGACCTGCCGGGTCACCGTCCTGCCGGGCGCCGGTGAACATGTCGACGAGGCTGTGCGGCGCGTCCTCATCGAGGTACATGGGAAGGAGGGCGGCGGCCTCGACGGCCGCTTCGGCGCTGCGGGGGAACAGCGCTTCCTCGTACGCGGTGAGCGCCGCCTCGGTGTCGTCGGGGTGGGCGGCCATGGCCGCGGCGAGTTCCGCGCCGTCGAGCATGGCGAGGTTGGCGCCCTCCCCGGAAGGCAGCATGAGGTGGGCGGCGTCACCGAGCAGGGTGACACCCGGGACACGGTCCCAGCGGTGGTCGCCCGGCAGGGAGTGCAGGATCCGCGCGACGGGCGGGGTCTCGCCGTCCGTGATGAGCGCGGTGAGTGCGGGCGCCCATCCGGGGAACTCCTCGGCGACTTGGGCCGCGGCCTTGGCGGGATCGGCGAAGTCGATGCCGTCGATCCACCCCCGGGGCTTGGTGAGCTGGACGTAGGTGTGCAGGACTCCGCCCGGCTCCCGGTGGGCGCAGATCGCCTTGCCCGGCGCGAGCGCGAACATGGAGCCGCCCCCGACCGCCCTCGCGCTGGCGGGGTGGCGTTCGTCGCTGTCGTGCAGGTAGGTCTCGACGAACACCGTGCCGGCGTACTCGGGGCGCGCCGCGGACAGCAGGGGGCGGACCCGCGACCACGCGCCGTCCGCGCCGACCAGGAGGCGGCTCGTCACCGTCGAGCCGTCGCCGAAGGTGAGTTCGTGCCGGCCGTCGCCCAGGGACCGGGCCGCGGTGACCTTGCGTCCCCACACCACCGTGCCGGCGGGCAGCGAGTCGAGCAGCAGCTGCCGCAGTCGGCCGCGCAGCACCTCCGGCCGCCCGCCCGAGCCGTCGTCGGGCTGGTCGAACAGCACCGTCGCGTGCCGGTCGAGCACGCGGATCGCCTGGCCGCCCTCGTGGACCAGGTCGAGGAAGCGGTCGTACAGACCGGCGGCCTTGAGGGCCGGCTGTCCGTTGTGGTCGTGGATGTCGAGCATGCCGCCCTGGACGCGCGCGGCCGGTGACGCCTCCGCTTCGTAGACCGTCGCCAGGATGCCGTGGACGTGCAGGACGCGGGCGAGGGTGAGCCCTCCGAGCCCCGCTCCGACGATCGTGACGTGCGTGGTCATGGTGCTTCCTCCGTGATCGCGGCCCCCCGGGCGAGTGCCGACGGGGAACGCTGGAACGGTGTTCCAGCACGTGCATCCTGGAACACCGTTCCGCGGCCTGTCAAGCTGGAACAACGTTCCAGATAGTCTAGGATGGCGGCATGGCAACCAGGTCGCGCCGTCCGGACCGACGGCAGGAACCGCTCTCCCGCGAGCGCATCGTCACCACCGCCGTGGAACTCCTCGACACGGTGGGGGAGGCCGGTCTCACCTTCCGCGCACTGGCCGAACGGCTCGCGACCGGCCCCGGGGCGATCTACTGGCACGTCACGGGCAAGAGCGAACTCCTCGGTGCCGCCACCGACGCCGTCATCGGCCCCACGGCCGTCGGCGACACCGACGCGGCTCCGCAGGAGGCGGTCCGCACCCTCGCGCTCGGTCTGTTCGACGCGATCGACGCCCATCCCTGGGTCGGCACGCAGCTCGCCCGCTCACCGTCGCAGCCGCCCATGCTCCAGGTCTTCGAGAGCATCGGACGCCAGGTCCAGGCGCTCGGGGTGCCGGACACGGCGCAGTTCACCGCGGCGTCCGCACTGCTCCACTACATCCTCGGGGTGGCGGGCCAGAACGCCGCCAACGCACGGTCGGTCCGGCCGGGCACGGACCGCGCCGAGTTCCTCGACGCCACGGCGACCGCCTGGGAGGCGCTCGACCCCGACCAGTACACGTTCACCCGGAGCGTCGCCGACCGCCTGCGCCGGCACGACGACCGGGCGGAGTTCGCGGCAGGCATCGACCTCATCCTCGCGGGGATCACCGCGCGCCCGTAGGCATGTAGCCACCAGGGTCACCGCGCGCCGGTGCCCGCAGCCTGTCCGCGCTCACCTCTCAGGTCCGGGCCGCAGCTCCCTCGGGCTCGGGACGGAAGGGGCGGACCAGGTCGTGACCCGGCTGGACGACGACGTAACTGTGCTCCGGGACCTCGTTCCAGGCGCCCGGCAGGTCACCCAGCGGTTCCGACACGACGAGGCGGGTCTCCTCCGACACCTCCTGGAGGAACTCGACGTCCGGGTGGAGGGAGCGCAGGGTGTCCACCCTGGTGCTCAGGTACAGCGACCGTGACCGGCCTTCGCTGGAGTAGCGGAACGCCCACAGCCGCTCGCCGTTCGCCACCGCGACGGTCATCTGGAGCGGGAACTCGACGCCGTGCGCGTGTCCCGTGCGCTCGACCAGGGCCGCCATGCGGGCCACGGCCCCGGGCGGATCCTCGGTGAGGCCGAAGGTGAGGGCGAGGTAGAACATCAGCTCCGAGTCGGTGGACCCCTCGATCTCGGGGTACAGCGACGGATCGACGGCCACGGCGAGATCGCGCCGCAGGGCACGGAACCCGCTGATCATCCCGTTGTGCATCCACATCCAGCGGTCGTGGCGGAAGGGGTGACAGTTGGACTGCTGCACGGCCGTCCCGGTCGCCGCGCGTATGTGGGCGAAGAACAGGCCCGAGCGCACGTGATGGGCCACCTCCCGCAGATTGCGGTTGTTCCACGCCGGGCCCACGTCCCGCACGATGGCCGGTGTCGCCTCCGTGTCCAGGGTGTACCAGCCGAGGCCGAACCCGTCGCCGTTGGTCGTCTCCACCCCCATGCGCGAGTGCAGGCTCTGGTCGATCAGCGAGTGCGTCGGCTTGAACAGCACCTGACTGAGAAGGACGGGAGTGCCCGAGTAGGCGATCCAGCGGCACATCTTGGATCCCTCCGCTGCTGTGATCAACGGCCCCTCCGTCATTCCCGGGGCCGCTGAGCGGTGTGACCGCACCGCACCTGGGACGCCGCCCGACGGAAGAGGCCGAGGGCGACTTCTCCGTCCCGGCGGGCGCTGGTCGAGGTGTCCCGCCGCGCGGATCCGACGCACCCGGATACCGGACGGCGGACGAGAAGTGTCGTCGTACGAGTAGCCCTCAGTATCGCCCGGCACTGCGCCCGCGGCACGCCGGGAGGCCCCTCGGTCTCGGTGCGGAGACAAGGAGAGTGGGGGGCCGGCGGACTGGGGGACTGGGGGACTGTACGGGATCGGGGTGGTGGGGTAAGGCGCGCGGACGAGGCCGGATCGGACAGGGGTTGTCGGGAGCGCCGGATGTCGGGGGAAGCGGGGCGGTATCGCGGCACCTCCGCCCGGGCGAGGCCGTCAAGATCCTGGCGTCTAGGGTGCGGGCATGACATCGCGCACCTACCTCTCCGAACTGTTCTCGCTGGACGGCCGGGTCGCCGTCGTGACCGGCGGAAGTTCCGGTATCGGCAGAGCCGTCGCGGGAGCCCTCGCCAGGGCCGGGGCGAGCGTCGTGGCCGTGGCGCGCAAGGAACGGGAACTGGCGGCGACAGTTGACGAGTTGACGGCCGAGGGATGTCGGGCGGCCTGGGTGAGCGCCGATCTGGGCACCCGCGAAAGCGTGCGCACGGCGGCGGAACGGGCGGCCGAGGTGTTCGGAGAGCCCGACATCCTCGTCAACAGCGCCGGGGTCAACCTGCGGCCGCCGATGGACGAGCTGACCGACGAGGTGTGGGACACCACCATGGCGGTGAACCTGGAGGCCCCCTACCTGCTCGGCCAGCGGTTCGGGCCCGGCATGGCGGAGCGGGGGTTCGGCCGGATCATCCACATCACCTCGCAGCAGGCGCACCGGGCGTTCGTCCAGAGCGGCGCCTACGGCGTCTCCAAGGGGGCGCTGGAATCCCTGGCCCGGTCCCAGGCGGAGGCCTGGTCGCGGCACGGTGTCACCTGCAACACGCTCGTGCCCGGCTTCGTGATGACGCCGCTCAACGAACGCCTGTCGTCCGACCCGGAGAAGGTGGCGGCGCTCGCGGAGCGCACGATGGTCGGGCGCAACGGCCTGGCCCAGGACTTCGCCGGTGCCGCGGTGTTCCTGGCCGGTCAGGCGTCCGGCTACGTCACCGGTCAGGCGATCTTCGTCGACGGCGGCCTCTCCGTGCACTGAGCCGGCGCCTACGCCGACGCCGACCGACGCCGATACCGTCCGGCGCCGACGCTGATGCCGGTGCCGACCGGTATCGGCCGATGCCGATACCGCCCGACCTCGACGCGGAACGGGGGGTGCCGCGGGGGCCCTCGTCCCGCCTCGTGCGATGCTCGCCGCATGAGTGCGCAACACGCCGTGACGGTCGTCCGCCGGCCGGGCAAGGATCTCTCCGGCCACGACGGGCTGTCCGAGCTGCTGGCCGCCTACCACCTGCGCACGCAGGCCGAGAAGGGCGAGGCGGTCGGCGGTGTGGACGAGCTGCCGGACCGCTACCGCGCCGAACTGGTCGATTCGCGGGCCGAGTTCGCGGACGACGTCGTGTTGCTGGCGCTCAGCGGCGGTACCGCCGTGGGCTGCCTGGTCGTGACGGCACCCGTCGACGGGCACTGCGAGATCAAGAGGCTCTGGACGGACCCGGCGTACCGGGGCAGGGGAGTGGCCTCCGAGCTGGTCGGCGCCGCACTCACGTCCGCCGCGGAACTCGGCGTCGGCCTGGTGCGGCTGTCGGTGTGGCAATGGCGTACCGGGGCGGTCGCCCTGTACGAACGGCTCGGGTTCACGGTCACCGAATCCTGGGACGGCCGCGACGGACTCGTCTGCATGGTGCGCGCCGTCAGGGACAGGGACTCGTAGGCGTCGCACGCGGGCGCCGCTGAGGTGACCGTGCGGCTCGGCGCGCGCCGGGCGTGCATGTTGTCCATCGCCGTATGGCGGTGCGGCGGCCGCGTCGGACGGCATGCGGATGATGGTGCGCGCACCACGCGCGGTTGGGCTCGTACCGGCAGGCCGTGCCGGCGCCTGCCGGTACGAGCGTGGTCTCAACCGGTGCTGGTCAAGCGGAAGTTGAGGCGCTCCCGCACGACTGGGTAACCGGCCTTGGCGAAGTTCGCGGCCATCGGGAAGTTGCCCTGGTCCGTCGCGGCGGAGACGAACTGCGCGCCCTGCTCGACCAGGAAGTGCGTGCACTCGGCGACGAGGTCATAGGCGTACCCGTGGCCCCGCTGCTCCGGCAGCACGCCGATGAACCCGACGCACGGCCCGCCGGGATTGCGCGCCGGGATGTGGATGCCCACCGGATCCCCCTGGGAGTCGTGGGCGATCTGCCACCACTCCCGCGGCGACGGGCACCAGTGGAAGAAGTCGAGTTCCTCCTGCGCGGCCTTGTCGAGGCCGCCTTCCTCGATGGCAACTAGGGCGTGGGCGTCCAGCGTCACCGAGTGGATGCGGCGCAGGGCGTCGAAGAAGACCCCGTCGTCCGGCTCCGAGCGGAACTCCAGCCGGCCGGGGCGCTCGGGCAGTCCGCACTCCGGTGTCCAGCGGTACAGGAACCGTTCCACCAGGAGTTCGTACCCCGCCGCTCGTGCGGCGGTGAGCCGTGTCTCGGCGGCGGCACGCAGGACGGGGTCCTCACGCCAGCCGTCGGGCAGGTTCATCTCCAGCTCGACCTGCCAGGGGGCGCTGCGCAGGAGTTCGGCTCCGGCCTCCTCCTCGCCCTCGGCCACGTCGAACCAGTTGACGACGAGCGGTGCGGTGTCGTCGGGGCCGCCCCACCAGGCGGCACGGGCGACGACCTTTCCGTCGCGCAGGGCCACCCGCTTCCAGTCGGCGCGGTAGCGGGTCAGCCGGTGCGCCTCCCGCGTGTTCAGCGGGTCGGGCAGGGTGTCGAAGAGATGTGCGTCGCGCTCGTCGAGCGCGTGGATGACCGTGTCGGTCATGAGTCCTCCGGGAAGAATGCCGCGTGAAGCGCTCCCGGTCGGATCAGACGAAGCACGCCGGGGCAACGGAGAGGGAGCGCTGGGGTGTTGTGAACTGCATCGCACTCGCCTCCTTCCGGCCGTCTCAGGGCGTGTGCCCACCCTAGTCGCGGGAGGACCCCGGTGCCACCGCTTTTTTCCATGACGGTCGAGTCCCCGGCCGCATGCCTTCGCTGGCCCACGACGGCGGACCGTCGCTCCGCCGTCGTCGGCGGCGCCTCGTTGGCCACCGTTACAGTCACCGGCGGCTCCGGCGGCTCCGGCGGCTCCGGCGGCTCCGGCGGCTCCCGCGGCTCCGGGGCGCCACCTCACCTCATCGCGCCTCCAGCAGGTCCTCCGGTGGCCGGAACCCCGCCCGCCCGTAGAGCGGCGCGCTGCGCTCCGACGGCCAGACCACCAGGACGTTGAGATCCGCCGTCCGTGCGTGCCGGCGCAGGGCGTCGAGCAGTGCGGCGCCGTACCCGCGGTTGCGGGACCCGGGGATCACATAGAAGTTCGTCACATAACCGAGGGGGCTGTTGTCCTCATAGGGATCGGGCACTCTTTCCACGAGGTTGAGGAAGACGTGGCCGCGGATCGCGCCGTCCTCCTCGGCCACCCAGGCCAACCACCGTCCGTCGTGCAGCCGTTTCCTGATCCACCGCTCGGCCCGTGTCACGGAGTGCAGTGGTTCGGGCGCGTCGCCTCCGTGGTCCTGCCGGTGTTCCTCCTGCTTGAACGCCCAGCGCAGCCGGGCCAGTTCGGAGGCGTCGGTCGCTTCGGCGCGGCGTACCAGGAAGTCTGTCGTCATGGGGCAAGTCTCACGTGCCCGCGCCTCGACCGCTCCTGCGTTTTGTCCACCCTGTGTCGTCCCGGCGTCGGCTGACGCGGTCCCCGCTTCAGTAGGGCAGACCTTCCGAGGCCGCGTGCAGGGCGGCCATGAGGCAGGCGGTGATCTCACTGCCGGAAGCGTCGGGATCATCCCCGTACCGCCGTGCGAAGTCCTCCGCGGCGGCGCGCAGTGCCCCGTTGAGGGTCGCCGCGTGCACCTTCACTCTCAGGTCGTCGACGCCCGCGCCGGACCGGCGGGCGAGCACCGTCGCCAGTACGGGCAGGGCGTCATCGTGCGCCTGGAGCCAGACGGCGCGCAGTGCCGGATCGGTGGAGGTCATCCGGATCAGGTCGAGGATGACGGGGCTGGCGGAAGGCGCCTCACCCCTTCCGCAGAGGCCCGTGAAGAAGTCCAGCAGGCTCATGTCCGGTGGCCAGCGGCGGAGTTGGTCCATCGCGAGGTCCAGACCCGCCGTGAGCAGCGGCAGGACGCAGCTCTCCTTGGTGGGGAAGTGCCGCCACAGTGTGCGGGCGGAGATGCCGACCGCCTGCGCGATCTGCTCGCCTGTCGTGGCGGTGACGCCCTGTGCGGTGAACAGGCGGACGGCTTCCCGGGCGATGTCCAGGCGGAGGGCGGACCTGCGCCGTTGAGCGAGCGACGGCCTGTCGTCCGGTTCCGTCAGCGGCCCGTGACCCGCGGATGGCGTCCTGCGCACGCTCGCTCCCGCCCTCGGCCGCTGGTCGCCGCAGCATAGCGAAGTCGCCGGGAGATGACGCATGCAGACGTCTTGTCACTGAGTGACACGCGAACTTACTCTGCCGTAAGTAACCAGCGGGTAACCGCCGTGGTCTCGCTGATGTGTTGGCATGTGCCTGTCAATGCATCGGTGTGTCCCGGCTCAGGCGAGCCCCGCTCCCACCTCGCCGGCACGGCGCAGCCGGCCCTGACCCCCGGCACGACCGGGGCGGCCACCCGTCCATGCCCGTCCCGGCCCTCGCCGAGCGGGTGAGGGACGCCCCCACCGCCCCCGACATCGACACGTTCATCCGAACGCCGAGCGAGGAGCCGACCGTGAGCCGCAAGAGAACCCGATCCCTGTCCGACCTCACCACGAGCCCGGTCCCGCGGGCCGCCTCCCCGACGGAGCGCACCGGCCGCCGTATCGGTCCTGCCGGGCCGCGCCTGCTGACCGGTGTCGTCACCGGCACCGTCTGCGCCTGCCTGCTGGCCGCACCGGCGTCCGCAGCGGGTACGGAACCCGTCGTCTCGCGCGGGGTCACGATCCCCGCCTTCTACAACCCGCCCGCCGAACTGCCCGCCGCCAACGGCGCGTTGATACGCACCGAAGCTATGCCGCTCGGGCTGAGCATCCCCGGACTCGACGGCCGCCCGATGCCCGGTACCGCGACACGCCTGATGTACAAGTCCACCGACTCGGCCGGACAGCCCGTCGCCGTCACCGGCGCGTACATCGAACCCTCGGCCGCCTGGACCAAGCCCGGGCCGCGCCCCCTGGTCGCGGTCGCCTCCGGCACCATGGGCCAAGGCGACCAGTGCGCGCCCTCCTTCGCACTCCAGCACCCGCTGACCCTCAACGGCGACACCGTGTCCGTCGGCTACGAAGCCCTGGCCGTCTACCGCATCCTCGCGACCGGCGCGGCCGTGGTCGTCACCGACTACGTCGGCCTCGGCGCCACCGACCGCGTCCACACCTACGTGAACCGCCTCGACCAGGGGCACGCCCTGCTGGACGCCGCCCGCGCGGCCCGCGGTGTGCCGGGTGCCTCGGTCACCGCGGCCTCCCCGACGGGCCTGTACGGCTACAGCCAGGGCGGCGGCGCCAGTGCCGCGGCCGCCGAACTGCAGTCCACCTACGCCCCCGACGTCCGCCTCGCCGGAACCTACGCGGGCGCGCCGCCGGCGGACCTCACCTCCGTCATGAAGGGCATCGACGGCAGCGCGCTGGCCGGTGCGCTCGCCTGGTCCATCAACGGCTTCGCGCAGGCCGACCCGGACCTGCGGGCGGTCGTCGAGGCGAACATCAGCACCACCGGCAAGGCCGCGCTGAAGGACGCGTCGACCATGTGCGTGGGCGACGCGCTGTTCGGCTACGGCTTCACCAAGAGCAACAAATGGACCAACGACGGCAGGTCCATAGGAGACGTCATCGCCGCCGAGCCGCGTGCGAAGGCCGCGCTGGACAAGCAGCGCATCGGCGGGCTCCGGCCCACCGGCCCGGTGCGTGTGGCCACCGGCGTCCAGGACGACATCGTTCCCCACGACCAGGCGCGGCAACTCGCCGTGGACTGGTGCCGCAAGGGCGGCAACGTCACCTACGAGCCCATCCGGCTGCCCAACCTCGGCGACAAGATCCTCACCAACCACCTCGTCCCCCTGCTCACCGACCAGGGCGACGCGATCTCCTGGCTGACCGACCGGCTCTCGGGCAAGGCCGCGGGTTCCAACTGCTGGACCATGCCGCTGCAGCCCTGACCGGCCGGGCGCGGCCCGCGGGGCCGACGTGTGCCCTCGCACGGACCGCCACGAGAAGCCGGTCCGGTACGTCGAGGCGGCCCGACGGACGGTGACACCCTCGCGGACGACTTCGGCCCCGCTCACACGCGTGAGCGGGGCCGGAGGTCACGAGCCGGGCGGCCTCAACGGCCCACCGGCGTCAGGGCAGGGTCCACTTCTGGTTGGGTCCGGTGTGGCAGGCCCACAGGTGGACCGGCGTTCCGTCGTTCCACGTACTGCCCGAGGCGTCCAGGCACTTGCCCGACTGCGGGTTGCGGACCGTGCCGTCCGACTGCGGCGCCCACTTCTGCGCCCCGGTCCCGTTGCACGTCCACAGCTGGACGCGCGTGCCGTCGGCGCTTCCGCCTCCGGACACGTCCAGGCACTTGCCCAGCGCCTTCAGCGTTCCGTCGCCCGGCACCGACCAGGTCTGTGCCGCCGAACCGTTGCACGACCACAGCTGCGTCCGGGTGCCGTCGGCCGTTCCCGCGTTCTCCACCTGGAGGCACTTGCCGCCGACCCCCTTCACCGGCCCCGAACGCGGGCCGGGCTGGGTGCCGCCCTGCTTGATGCGGACGTTGCGGAAGGCGACCTCGTCGCCGTCGCCGTGGTTCTGGATGCCGATGTGGCCCTGCTTCAGGCTCCGTGCCGGGTCGGTGTTCGTGAAATCGTTGATCTTGCTGCCGTTGAGGAAGATCTCCAGCCGCTCTCCGGTGACCCGCAGTTCGTACGTGTTCCACTGCCCCGGCGGGTTGAGCGCGGCGTCACGCGCCGCGATGTCGGCCGACTTGAAACCGTAGACGGCTCCCGTGGTGCGGTCGACGGTGTCGGTGGCGTCGATCTGGATCTCGTAGCCGTTGTCGACCGCCGCCCACGGGTCGGAGGAGGCCGGGAATCCCAGCAGGACACCGGAGTTGTCGTCGCCGCTCGCCCTCCAGTCCAGCTTGAGCGAGTAGTCCCCGGTGAACTCCTTGGCCGAGTACCAGAGCATGCCCATCCCGCCGTGCGAGGTGAGGGTGCCGTCGGCGAGGGCGAACCCGCCCGGCCCCGCCTGCTGCCAGCCGGTGGTGCCGGACCCGTCGAACAGGGACGTGTAGCCGGTCTCCGGGCGGCAGTCCGCGCGCGTCATGCCCGCGGCCCAGCGGATGCCGCCGAGCAGGTGCCGGCGGAAGGCGGCCTCGGCGTAGGACCCCTCGGTGTGGCCGCCGCCGGTGTAGAAGGCCCGGCCGCCTCGGTAGTCCTTGCACCAGGCGATGGGGTGGTCCCCGCCCATGGAGCCGCCCGAGTAGCTCGACTCGTCGAGCGAGGCCAGCACATGGGCCGTGGCGCGGGGGTTGGTGCGGTAGTCGTACCACTCGTCCGTGCGCTGCCAGGTGCTGCCCAGATGGGCGGTGGCGTCGTGCGCCCGGTCCTCGACGTCGACGGTGGCGGACTGCACGGCCGGATGCGACCGGAAGAGGGCGCCGGCCAGCCCCTCGTAGAAGGGCCAGTCGTACTCCGTGTCGGCGGCGGCGTGGATGCCCACGTATCCGCCGCCGCCCTGGACGTAGCCCTCGAAGGCGGTCTGCTGGGCGGCGCCCAGGACGTCACCCGTCGTCGACAGGAAGACGACCGCTTTGTACTGGGCCAGGTTGGCCGTGGTGAAGGCCTGCGGGTCCTCGGTGGCGTCCACGGTGAAGTTGTTCGCCGTGCCGAGTTCCCGCAGGGCCGCGACACCCTCATCGATCGAGTCGTGGCGGAAACCCGCGGTCCTGGAGAAGACGAGGATCTTGTACGCCGGGTCTGCGGCCTCCCGGGTGACCGCTTGGGTGTGTGCGCTCGTGCCGGCGGCGGGCAGGACGGCCGCGGGCGTGGCGGGCAGCGCCGCGGCCTGCGGAGCGGAGCAGAGAGCGGCGCCGGCGAACAGAGCGAGAACCGCGGTGAGATGGGTGCGCATCTGCGTCACCTCCCTTCTAGGGCAGGGTCCATTTCTGGTTGGGTCCGGTGTGGCAGGTCCACAGGTGGACCGGCGTTCCGTCGTTCCAGGTGTCGCCGGAGGCGTCGAGGCACTTGGCGGACTGCGGGTTGCGGACCGTGCCGTCCGACTGCGGCGTCCACTTCTGCGCGCCCGTCCCGTTGCACGTCCACAGCTGGACGCGTGTGCCGTCCGCGCTTCCGCCTCCGGACACGTCCAGGCACTTGCCCAGCGCCTTCAGCGTTCCGTCGCCCGGCACCGACCACTTCTGCGCGGCCGAGCCGTCGCACGACCACAGCTGCACCTGCGTACCGTCCGCCGTGCCGGCGTCCTTCACGTGCAGGCACTTGCCGCCGACCCCCTTCACCGGGCCCGACCGGGCACCGCCCGTGGTGGTGAAGGAGAACTCGTCCACGTCGAAGAGCGAGCCGCTGCCGCCCTTGAAGACGAGGTAGAGCGTGGTGGAGCCGGTCGGCTGGCCGCTCAGGTTCGCCGTCACATCCCGGAAGGTCTCCCAGCCGCCGGTGACCGGCACGGTCGCCGTGCCGAGCAGCGTGCCCGTGGTGGACCCGGCGCGCACCTCGATGGTGCCGCCGGCGCCGGCGGAGGAGACGCGGGCGGTGAAGGCGGTGGTGTTGCCGAGGGTGTACGGCTTGAAGGAGATCCAGTCGCCGCTGTCGATGTAGCCGACCGTCTTGCCCCCGTTGGCGGGAGCGTGGCTGACGACCTGGACGCCTGAGGAGCCACCGTAGTGCTCGGCCTGCCGGTGGCTGGGCTGCGTGATGTGCTGGTCGTGCGTGGTGAGAGCCGGCTGGCCGTTCGCGCCCTTGTCCGTGTACTCGGCGTCGACGACACCGAAGATGTTGGCGTTGGGGTCGTGCTCGCCGTCGGCCAGGGTCTGCAGGGTGCCGGTGCAGCCGGTCGTGGAGGTCTGCGGGTGGCCGTGGCTGTCGTGGCCGATGATGAACGTGACCTTGACCTTGGCGCAGTCGACGGTGCCGTCCTCGGGATCGGTCACCGTGACCTTGAAGGGGATCGCCGCGCCGGCGTCGTGGATGGCGCCGTCGCCGGGCAGGTCGATGCGCACGGTGGGCGCGGTGTTCCCGACGGTGATCTGCACGGAGGCGGTCGCGCTCTTGCCCGTCGCGTCGGTGACCTTGAGGGTGGCCGTGTACTGCCCGTTGGCGGTGTAGGTGTGGGACGGGTCGGCCGTGTTGGAGGAGGTGCCGTCGCCGAAGTTCCATGCGTAGGAGAGGGCGTCACCGTCCGCGTCGGACGTGCCCGCGGAGGAGAAGGTCACGGACAGCGGTGCCTTGCCCGAGGTGACGTTCGCCTTGGCCTGGGCGACCGGGGCGTGGCCGCCCGTGACGTGCTCGATGCGGTAGAGGGCGGAGTTGGCGTCGCCGTTGAAGTAGCCCGTGCCGTAGTCGAGGACGTAGAGGGCGCCGTCCGGCCCGAAGGCCATGTCCATCACCTGGGTGCCGCTCCAGGGGAAGGAGTTGACGGACTGCACGGTGCCGTCGCCGGCGGCCTCGATGCGCTTGATCCAGCGGCGGCCGAACTCGCCCGCGAAGAAGTCGCCGTCGTACTCCTGGGGGAACTTCACGTCGGAGGCCGAGTTCGCGTCGTAGCGGTAGACGGGTCCGCCCATGGGTGATTCGGATCCGCTGCCGAACTCCGGTACGGAGTCGCCGTCGTAGGGGATCCAGGCGGGCTGGGCGGCGGGCAGGTCGGTCAGGCCGGTGTTGCGCGGCGAGGTGTTCTTCGGGGCGGCGCAGTTGAACGCCGATCCCGCCGAGCCGGAGGCGAAGTCGTGGTCGATGTACGCGTCGTTCTTGCCCGTGCAGTACGGCCAGCCGAAGTTGCCCGCCTTGGTGACGCGGTTGAACTCGACCTGCCCGGCGGGGCCTCGGGACGCGCTGGCGGTGCCCGCGTCGGGACCGTAGTCGCCGACGTAGACGGTGCCCGTGGCCTTGTCGACGCTCATGCGGAACGGGTTGCGGAAGCCCATCGCGTAGATCTCGGGACGCGTCTTCGCGGTGCCGGGCGCGAAGAGGTTGCCGGACGGGATCGTGTACGAACCGTCCGCGGCCACCTTGATGCGCAGGACCTTGCCGCGCAGGTCGTTGGTGTTGCCCGCGGAGCGCTGGGCGTCGTAGGCCGGGTTGCGCGAGGCGCGCTCGTCGATGGGGGTGTAGCCGTCCGAGGCGAAGGGGTTGGTGTCGTCGCCGGTGGACAGGTACAGGTTGCCCGCCGCGTCGAAGTCGATGTCACCGCCGACGTGGCAGCACAGGCCGCGGGACGCCGGCACGTCGAGGATCTTCTTCTCGCTCGCCGTGTCCAGGGTGCCGTCCGTGCGCAGGACGAAGCGCGAGAGCCGGTTGACTCCGTCGAACGGGGTGAAGTCGGAAGCGGTCCCGTCCGCCGGGGCGTCGCCCGTGGGCGTGCTCAACTTGGGCGCGTAGTACAGGTAGATGAAGCGGTTGGACGTGAACCCGGGGTCGACCGCGACTCCTTGGAGGCCCTCCTCGTCGTGGCTGTACACCTGCAGCGTGCCCGCCACACTGGTGGTCCCTGCGGCGTCGGTCAGCCGGAGTGTGCCGTCGCGGGAGGTGTGCAGCACCGACCGGTTCGGCAGCACCGCCAGGGTCATCGGCTCGCCGGTCTCGGCCACGCCCTTGGCAAGCGTGACCTGTTGGAACTCGTCGGCGGCCGCGGACACGGCCCGGCCGCCGGGGTCCGCCGTGTCGGCGGCGGCCGGGCTCATGGGCAGGGCCAGGCCGAGGGCACAGGCCGCGGCCGTCAGGAGGAAACGGACACGTCTGTGTCCGCGCGTTCTCGTGCGCACAGAGTTCTCCCGGGGGTGGGGGTGGCGGCAGGCCGCAGGGACTGCCGTGAGGGAGTACAGGCGCGCGCCGTCGCGCCGTCGAGCCCCGGCCGAAGTAATTTATGACCGGTTCATTTCAGGGAAGTTAGCGGGGTTGGTCCTCACCCGTAACCCCTTTCCATCAAGATCTTCATTCTTTTTCCGCTCAGGGGACAAAGTGCGATCTCGCTTGCGGGGCAAGGGAGTTGACGGCAGTCGTCCGTCGCTGGGAGGCGGGACGTGGGAAGAGAGCCGTCGGCAGAGGACGGCAGGTCCACGGCGACGGCAGCTACGCCGGAGTGGACGGAACGCGCCATCAGGGCCGGGCCGACAGCGACAGCCGGGCCTAAGCCGAGGTGGTCAGCGGGCCTCTTCGACGTGGGCCGCCAGGTGCGCCAGCGAGGACGCCATCGCGGCCTCGTGCACCGCCTGCTCGATCCCGGGCGGGACGTCCGTGGCGGTCACAGCGGCCTCGGTCCCGGTACCCGCGGCGTCGAGCCGCCATGTCATCGTCATGGTGCCCGCGTACGACGGATCGTCCGCCTCGAACACCGCCCGCTGCACCACCCGCTCCGGTGGCACGAGCTCGGCGAACTCGACCTCGACCACATCCGTCGCCCCCGAGGACTTGCCGGGGCTGTCGGTGGCGTCGAGATAGGTCAGGACCATGCGGAAGCCGCCGCCGGGCCGGGGATCCCACCGCTCGATGCGCCCGCTCATGCCGTCCGGCGGCAACCAGACCTCGAGGGACTCCTTGCGGACGAGCGCGGCGTAGACGGCCGCCGGTGGGGCGGCGATCAGCCGGGCGGCTCGGTCTCTCCGGTCCATGCGCCGAGTCTACGGTCGCGGGCCCGGCCACGCCGGACGCGGGAGGCCCTGCCGTCCCGCATCCGGCGGCACGGGGCCGGGCACCCAGCGCCTCTCGTTCGCCTAGGCCGGCAGTTGCTCCCGGTACGGCTCCAGCGCGGGCGCCGTCTTCGTCGCGATGAACTCCGTGATCCGGTACTCGCACACCCCGGCCGCGACGAAGGGGTCCGCCGCCGCGATCCGCTCGGCGCGGGCGCGGTCGATGCCCGCCGCGATCACGATGCCGCCGGTCCGCGGGTCCTTGCGACCGGAGGCGATCACCACGCCCTCCTCGTACAGGGTGCTCAGCCAGGCCACGTGCGCCCCGAGGTGCTCCTCGACGCGCTCGATGGGTGCCGTGTAGGTCAGTTCCATGACGAACATGATCCGCAGGTTAGCCGGACCCGGCCGCCGGGTGCCCGGCGGGTGGGGGACCGGTCGCCCTCCCGAGCGCGTGCCCGTACGTCGCCGCGCCGGCAGTGGGAGGGTGCGGACCGGTCCCGGCCGTGGTCAGGGCCTGTGGCGACCGAAGGTGAGGTAGGCGAAGCTCTCGCCCTCGCGTGGAGCCCGGGTCCAGGACCGGGTGGTGAAGGTGGGGAGCTTCCCGCGGGTCAGTGCGAAGCGGGGGAGCGAGAGGCCGAGTTCGTCCTGCACGGCCTGCAACAAGCGCAGCTCGCGGGCCGGTTCGGAGTCCTCCGGGCGGAACAGCCGCGCCGGGTCCAGGGCTTCGGGTATCGCGCCGGAGCGCAGGACCTCCGCGCCCCGCACGGTGAACGCGTAGAGCTCCTCGCCCCGCTCGGCCACCGACAGGTGGAACGCGGCGGGGTGGTCGTCGGAGGACCCGAACGCCGGATCGCGCCAGAGCACCACCGCCAGGCCCGACGAGGAGGCGGCTCGCGCGGGGGACTCGGACATCGTGCCCAGCCGGTGATGGGACTGGCCGTCGAAGGCGAAGGCCCACCCCCCGGCGGTGCGGCCGGCGCTGACCACGGCCCTGTCCTCCCACAGTTCCACGCCCTCCCGCTCGTGGGGCCTGGGTGCCCTCCAGGACGCCGTACGCGGATTCACGGGCGCGCTCAGCCGGGCGCCGTCCTCGCCGATCAGCGCGGGCAGGAGGGTGGGGTCGGTGTCCTGGACCCAGACACAGCGGTAGCCGTCCAGCCTCTGCCCGTTCGGTACCGGCTCCGTCAGCCACGTCAGGCCCGGGGGGTCGAGGTCGGGCACCGGCTCGGGGGCGGGGCCCGTCTGCCCGGACCGCGGTGTCGCGAGTATCTCCCGTCCGCGCTCCGGGGTGACCAGCGGGCCCAGAACCGGATCGGCGAGCAGCCCGATCGGAGCGATCAGCGCAGGTCCGGGCGTCTCCCACCGCGGAAGCGCCTCGCGCAGCACCCGCCACGCGGCGTCGCCCCCTCCCCACCGGGCCGATTCCCGGGCCTCGGCCACGGCCCGGCCCCAGGGACCGGGAGGCGCGTAGCGGTGCGTGCCGTCCCGCACCGCGTCCAGCACGGCTTCGGCGACCGCCCGGTCCACTCCCCGGGCGGCCATCATCCTGAGCCAGTGCTCGCGCTCGTCCGGCTGCCGTGCCTCGCGCGCCGTACTCATGGCCGCCACCGGCAGGGTCTCGGGGAGGTAGCGCGGGTCGGCCACCAGAGCGCCGTAGTCCGAGGCACCGTGCGGAGCCAGCAACAGCTGGAGCTGGTGCAGCAGGACGGCACTCCGCGGCCGTCCGAAGGACCGCGCCTCCTCGAACAGCGGCAGGGCATCCTCGTACCGCCCGCGCAAGGCCAGCAGGCGGGCTTCCTCGGTGCGGGCGTCCTGTGCGCGGGTGGTCGCGTTCACGAAGTCGGGTCTCTCCACGCGGTCGGCGTGGAAATGGCGGTACATGGCCTCCATGTACGCCCTGAACGACGGGTAACGGTCCGGGTATTCACCGCTCCACCCCTTGAAGACGAAGAGCGCCCATTCGCCGTCCTGGTCGCGGTCGCCCGGGTCGAGCAGGGCGTGCGACATGTCGGACTCCGTCTCCAGCCGCAGCGCCCTGCGCCACATTCCCGCGAGGAGGACGTCCTCCTCGCGCGAGGAGGCGTCCAGTTGCTGCTCGTACAGCGGGCTCATGCCGTGCGGGTCCCGGAACCAGTCGATGTCGGCGGCGCCACCGAGCTGGTGGACGGCGGCCATCTGGTCCACCCGCCACCCGTCACTGGCGGCGAGGAACGCGCGGTAGGAGGGCGGCAGTCGGGTCCCCAGGCGCTCCTCGGCCGCGGCGATCGCCGCCTCGTCCGCGCCGGGCCCGCCCAGCGGGGCGGCGGGCTCGTCAGCCGCGTCATCGTCCGCGCGCGGAACCCACTCCTCCTGCCAGCGCCCGAGGAATTGATGCCAGTTGAATGCCTCGACAGTCATGCGCGGATCATGGCACCACCCACTGACAACGCAGTCCCGGCCCCGTCACCGGCGTGATGCCCCAGGGCACTTGTGCCTCGGGGTTGCAACTCCGGAGCCGAGCCGCGAGACGCGCCCGGCGACTTCGAAGACGACGGGCTGCCCGACGTCGTGATTCCGGCGTCTCCGCCCACTGCGGGCAGACCTCAGGTGGTGCTCGGTGCCGGCTGGGGCTCGGCAGGGGCGCACTTCGTGCGGCGGGGGAGCAGCAGCGGGGTCGCCAGGAGGAGGAGCCCGGCCAGTCCGATGGCGGTGCGCGGGCCGAGGAGGGTCCCCAGCAGGCCCCAGAGCGCTGTCAGCAGCGCGGTCGAGGCCTTGGTCGTCACCGCCCAGGCGGACAGGGTGCGGGCGACCCGGTCGGCCGGTGTGCGTTCGAGGCGACAGGTGGCCTGGACCGGGTTGAACACCCCGCAGCAGAAGATGAGCCCGAGTTCCACGCCCACCACCAGCAGCAGCCCTCCCGTCCCCGGCCCCACCCAGGCGAGCCCGACGGGCCACAGGGCGCGCAGCGCGCCCGTCACGACCAGGACCCGGTGTCCGCCGAACCGGGCGACGAGCGGCCCGGCGAGCCGCGAACCGAGCAGCCCGGCGATCGACGGCGCGGCGAAGGCGAGGCCGTACTGCCACGGCGCGAATCCGAGCGGTCCGAGCATCAGCACGGCCAGCAGCGGCTGCGCGGCCATGACCAGCCCGTTGAACAGCGCGGTGTTGAAGAACAGCGGCCGCAGCGTCGCGTCGGCGAGGATGTGGCGCCAGCCGTCGAGCAGGTCCCGGGCCCGCACCCGCGTCGCCTTCCGGTCCGCCGGCCGGGGCTCGTGCCCGCCCATGGCGCGGATGCCGAGAGCGGAGAGCAGATAGCTGACCGCGTCGGCCACCACCGTCGCCACCGGGCCGAGCAGCCCGATCGCGAGGCCCCCGAGCGGCGGCCCCACGATCGTGGTCGTCCAGGACGTGGACTCGAACCGCGCGTTGGCGACGAGCAGGTCCTCGGCCGGCAGCAGGGTCTTCAGGTACGCGCCGGAGGCGGCACGGAAGGTGATGTCGGCCGCCGCGACGACGACCGAGACGAGGAGGAGCTGGAGGAAGCTGAGCACGCCGAAGGCGAACGCGACGGGGATGGTCAGCAGCGCCGCGCACCGCACGAGGTCCATGGTGATCAGCACCGGCCGCTTCCGGCGGAACTCCACCCACGGGCCGAGCGGCACCGCGACGACCGCGCCCACCGCGGCCCCCACGGAGGACAGCGCGGCGACCTCGGCAGGCCCGGCGTCCAGCACGCGGACCGCGATCAGCGGGAACGCGCCGAAGGCCAGCCAGGTGCCGAGCGCGCTGGTCCCGTACGCGGCCCAGAGCCACCCGAACCGCCGGCCCAGGCGCACCCCCGTCGACCGCCCCGGCCCGTGCCAGCCCTTCATTCCCGATGCTCCTCGCCCTCACCTGCACAACCGGTCCGCGTACGACTGCATCAAAGCGAGCACCGTACCCAGCGCACAAACAACCGCGGAGCCCTCAGCCACAACCAACCGTTGTGGCCCTAGGCTGGCGGCATGGACCTCGACATCGTCCGGACCTTCGTCGCCGCAGCCGAGGCGGGACAGTTCCAGGAGGCCGCCGCCGAGCTGGCCGTCACCCAGCAGGCCGTCTCGAAGCGCATCGCGTCGCTGGAGCGCGATCTCGGCGTGCTGCTGTTCACCCGTACCGCGCGCGGCGCCGAGCTCACCATCGACGGCCAGGCGTTCCTGCCCCACGCGCGCGAGCTGCTGCGCGTCGCCGAGCGCGCGTCCGCCTCCGTGCGCGCCGGCCGTCGTCCCCTGCGGGTGGACGTGATCGCCTCGCGGGGCGCGGCGACCGGGCTGATGCGCGGCTTCCACCGCGCGTACCCCGAGATCGACCTCGACGTCGTGATGCTGTTCGAGATCGAGACAGCGGTCGCCGCCATCCGCTCCGGTGCGATCGACGCGTCCTTCCGCGCCGTCGCCGCGCCCGGCCGGCCCTTCCCCGACGACATCGCGGCGGTCCGGGTGCTGGACGAGCCGATCCAGCTCCTCACGGGCCCCGCCCACGCGCTGGCGGGCGCCAGGTCGGTGACCGTCGCCCAGCTGGCCGGGCACCGGATCTGGATGCCCGGGATCGTCCCCGGCACGGAATGGGCCGCCTACTACGACGACCTCGTCGCCGGGTTCGGCCTCACCATCGAGGCCACCGGCCCCAACTTCGGGTCGGACGCGCTCCTCGACACCATCGCCGACACCCCGTCGCTGGCCACCTTCATGGGCGGCGACACCCGCCTCGTCTGGCCCGCGGGCCACGGACTGCGCCGTATCCCGATCACCGACCCGACGCCCGTGTACCCGCACGCGCTCCTCTGGCATCGCGACAGCCCGCACCCGGCCCTGGCCACGCTCCGCGCCCACCTCGCCGCGACGGCGCCCGGCCACGACGCCGCGGGGACCTGGGCACCGGACTGGGTGATCCCCCGCTGACCGACCGGCGAACACGGCCGGTCCGACGGAGCGGTTACACCTGCTCCTCGTAGACCCTGACCCGGTCGGGTTCGAGCCGACCGATCGCTGCCGCTAGGAAGCCACCAGATCCCACATCACCCCGTGCGGCAGTGACGGGTTGGCTGCCGCCGCCTCCACCACGAGCCAGTCGGGGTCGGTGAGCAACTCCTGGATGGCTGATGCCGGGAGAGCCGGATGGCCCGCTGCCGTCCGCCTCGCCCGTCCGTCGGTCAGACAGGCGAGGAGTGCCGGCCCCGTCGCATGCGGATGCCGGGCGATCTCGCGCCACGCCCTCGCCGCCGTCGGCCGGTGTCGAGCCAGGTCGCACAACAGCTCCGCGGTCGCGTCCGGGTTGGCCGCCACCCCCGCGGCCACCTGAACGCCGTACCGCTCCACCATGCCTCGCAGGTGTGCCTCGTCGAAGCCCGGATGAGGGGCGACGGACTTGACCACCTTCGCGTCGGGGTCGGTGGCCAACGCGTCGCGGACTCCGGCGGGCAGATCGCGCCGTAGAGCCGTCAGCATCCGCACGGCGGACGTGGGCGACTGGGCCAGCGACTCGACCTCGTCGAGACGGGCGGCGGCGATCCGCGGCGGCAGGGTCGGACCGATCTTGCAGGTCGAGGCCAGGCGGACCAGCACGTCGAGCGGCACGTCCGGGTGATGGGCCAGGCTGCGCTGTACGTCGTGTCCGCGGTCGTCGGCCAGGATCCGGATCAAGGACTCGTCGATCGCGGAATTTCCCGCGAGGTCGGCGCGTATTGCGGGAACGGGGTCCGCGGCCAGCAGCCGGTACACCTCCGCCGGCAGGTCGGTTCGGCTGACGAGTGCCCAGCGCAGGAGGACCGACGGGTGGGCGGCGAAGTCGACCACCGCATCGACGGGTGTGGCCGGGTTCCCCAAGGCCGCTTGGCGGATGTCGTGCACCGTGGACTCGTGGGCTCCGTCGCAGAAGGCACCGCTCGGCAGGTCACGCGAGGGCTGCCGGCCCTGAGGATCATCCGCGCACGGCGTCGTCCCGCCGTCGCAGACCAGGCACCAGCGAGCGGGAGGCAGGCCCTCGTCGCTCAGCAGCGCGGCGAGGACGGCAGGCGGGGTCGCCTCGTTCACCGCCACCGCACGCCGGACCTCTGCATGAGGATGACCGGCCAGCCCGGCGGCCACATCCGGCGTGGCCCACAGGGCGAGTTCCGCGACGACCGCGATGTGCGAGTCGTGTGCCAGAGTCTCCACCACGTCGGACGGGAGGCCGGGGCAGCCGGCCAGTTTCTCCCGGCGCTCGACGAGCGGATCCGCCGCGAGAAGGCGCGCCCACTCCGGGTTCCCGGAACGCTCATCGAGGAGAGCCAGGGCGGTGAGCGGCTGTGCCGAGGGATCGACGTCGGCGGCGGTCAGCCGGCCCCTGTAGGCGAGGAGCGGCCCGCTCTCCGGTACGCGAGAGGCCAGCTCCACCGCCTGCGCGTGGCTGAGGTCCGGCCGGCCGGCCAGGCTGTCCGCGACGTCCTCGTCCGCGATCGCGATCAGCCGGTCGACCAGTTCGGACGGCAGGGCGGTATTGCCGGCGAGACCGCACAGGACGTGATGCACGACAGGCATCATGCCCGCGCCGAGCGTGAAGGGCGCGGGTTTTTCTGCGCCGTCGCACGGCTCCCGGCGCCGAGGCGGCTGGGTCGCCTCCACGGCCAATGGGGCGTGCCAGTGCACCTCGACGGCCGGTGGGCGTGCCCGTAGGGGCCGGGGCGGGCACCTACCGGCACGCCACATGACCGCTCCCCGCCCCGGCGTCGGTCGTCGCCGTCGTCAGGGGCGGAGGATGAGCCGGATGGGGTTGCCCTCCTTCTGCTCCAGCCGTTCCACCGCCCGGGCCGCCTCCGTGAGCGGCAGCACGTCGCTGATGGAGCCGGAGAAGTCCAGCCGCCCGTTCTGGATCAGCCGCAGGAGCTGGGGCAGGGCGACGGGCATGTCGGAGCCGTAGTGGCCGAGGATCTGCTGCTGCAGGTAGCTGAAGCGGGTGCCGTCCGACACGGTGAGCGGCTTGTCGGTCAGCCCGACCAGGACGAGCCGGCCCTTGGGTGCCAGGACCCGAAGCGCTTGTTCGCGCACCGCCGGGACGCCCGCGAAGTCGAAGGCGGCGGCGAGACCGGCGCCGCCCGTGAGCCTGGTGACCGTCGCGCGCAGCTCGGGGTCGGCGGAGTCCAGTGCGAAGTCGGCGCCGGCCGCGAGGGCGCGCTCCCGGGCGACGGGGTTCGGGTCGACGGCGATGACCGGGCAGGCGCCCACCGCGCGCAGCAGCTGCACGGCGTGCACTCCGAGCCCTCCCACGCCCCAGACGCCGACCGCCTCGGCGGGCAGGACCGCACCGGTGGTGGTGATCGCGCCCCAGGGAGTGGAGACGGCGTCGGGAATGATCGACCCCTGCTCGAAGGGGATGGAGTCCGGGAGCACGGTGAGCGCGTCGGCGGACGACAGGGCGTACTCGGCCCAGCCGCCGTCGTAGTCGACACCCCGCGTGTAGGTGACGCCGTCGCGCACCTCGCCCGCGTGCAGGACCACACGGGTGCCCGTCTGCCACGCGGTGACCCCGTCGCCGACCTCGGCGATCACGCCGGACACCTCGTGGCCGAGCGTGACGGTGTCCCCCTTGAGCAGCAGCGGGGTGAGCGTCCCGTCGATCAGGTGAACGTCGGAGAGGCACACGCCCGCTGCCTCCACCTTCACCAGGACCTCCCCGGGGCCCGGCTGGGGGCGGGGTACTTCCTCCATGCGCAGGGTGCGGCTGGGCACGTGCAGTCGGGCGGCGAGCATCTGCTCCATGGGGCGGTCTCCTCGGTGCGGCGGCGAGCCTCGCGCCATATCGCAGGTCGCCTTGCGTTCACCGTACACCCAACGCAGGTGGACTTGCTTTACGCTTGCACGGTGAACGCCGCCCCGTCCTCCGCACCAGAGCCCGCGCCCGCACCCCCTCTGCGACGGCGCGGCGAGCGCATGCGGCGGGCCGTCCTCGCGTCCACCGTGGACATCCTGTCGGCGGAAGGACTGCGGGGAGCGACCGTCGCCGCTGTCGCCCGGGCGGCCGGAGTGCACGAGACGTCGGTCTACCGCAGGTGGAAGACCCGCGAGAACATGATCCTCGACGCGCTGACCACGGAACTGGACACCGCGCTGCCGATCCCCGACACCGGGGGCGTACGGGAGGACCTGACGCGGTTCTTCCTGGCGCTGGTCCGGCTGCTCGACTCGGCGCAGGGGCGGGCCCTGCTGCGCCTGAGCGCGGAGCGGGACGACACGCTCGACGACTGCCGCACCGGCTACTGGCGCGACCGGCTCGAACGGGCCGCCGTCATGGTCCGGCGCGGCGTCGAGCGAGGGGAACTGGCGGCGGACACCGACGCCGGTCTGGTCGTCGAAGCCATCAGCGGGCCCCTGTTCACGCGCGTCCTCCTGAGCGGGGCCCCCCTGGACGGGGCCCTCGTGCACGGTCTGGTCGGCCTCACACTCGACGGGGTCAGGCGCGCCGAGGGCTGACATCGAGGGCTCCTGTGGGGTTGATATCGGCGCCGTTCGGGAGTTGGCTGCCAGAGCTTCCCGGTCGGTCGGCTGTCGGCGGCGTGCGAGGTCGCCGAGGCGCCGGTGCGGGGTGTTCGCAGCGCGTGAATCCGCCAAGGTGCCGGGCCTCGCAGGCCCGGTGGCTCCCCTCCTCGGCGCCGGTCGGGCGCATGCGGCGTCCGGAACGGCGAGTGAGGCAATGTGCCGGTGTCGGACGTCAGGAACGGCGTTCGCCGAAGTCTTGGCCGTGAGCAGGCGCGTCCTCCGGTGACCGGAATCTCCTGCCGCCCGGTCTCGGGCCTCGCGCGGGGGTGGGGCGCGCGAGGTGATCCACAGTGCGCCTCCTGCCTCATAACGGTGTTTATGCCTCTCAGCGAGCAAACCGCCCTCTTTCGCGCCTTACTGGCCTGCCGTCCCGCCTGTTTCGCTTGTTCCTGCGCACGGCCACCTCGCTCACCACCGGGCGTTCTCCTCACTTCCGTTCAGCTCCCGGAGGGCATGTGTCAGTACCGGACAGCGTCACTGGTCCCGCGGTCGACGAAGCGCCTCCGCCACCGCCCTCGGAGCAGGCTCGCACGAGTCTCGGGACACAGGCCGCCCGCCAGTTGGCGACCACCACCAAGTCCCGGCCGCAGATGCGGGCCATCTCCTCCCGGTGGCTGCTGCGGACGCTGCCGTGGGTCGACGTCCAGGGCGGCGCGTACCGCGTCAACCGGCGACTGCACCTGCACGTGGGCCGCGGACGCGTCCGCTTCGAGCACAACGGCGCGGACGGCATCAGGGTGATCCCCGGGACACTGGCCGAGCTGGCGGCCCTGCGCGGCTGCACGGACACGGAAGTCCTGGACGAGATCGCCGGCCGCTTCACGACGAGGGAGGTCGAGCCCGGAGAGGTCGTCGTCCGGGCCGGCCAGCCCGTCACCGAGATCCACCTCGTCGCGCACGGCCGCTTTCGCCGCTTCACCGACGGCGCCCACGGCGACGAGCAGTCCCTCGGAGTCGCCACGAACGGCGACCACCTCGGGGACGAGGCCGTCGGCCGGTCCGACCCCGTGTGGCCGGACTCCGTGCGCGCCGAGACAGCGGGAACCCTGCTGGTGCTGCCCCTGCGGGCGATCCGCGAACTCAGCGACCGGGCACCCTCGCTCGCCGCCCACCTGGCGTCGTACGACCGGCATCGGCGGCGTGAAACGAACCGCGCGGGTGAGTCGGACATGCCGGTGAGGGCCGGACACACGGGCGAACCGCCGCTGCCGGGCGGGTTCGTCGACTACGAGCTCGCACCCCGCGAGTACGAACTGTCCCTCACCCAGACCGTGTTGCGCGTGCACTCCCGGGTCGCCGACCTCTACAGCAGTCCCATGGACCAGACGCGCGAGCAACTGCGGCTCACCATCGAGGCGGTCCGCGAGCGCCAGGAGTGGGAACTGGTGAACAACCGCGAGTTCGGGCTTCTGCACAACGTGGACTTCGAGCAGCGCATCAGCACGTCCACGGGACCTCCGACACCCGACGACATGGACGAACTGCTGGCGATGCGGCGCGGGACGCGGCTGATCCTCGCCCCTCCCAAGGCCATCGCGGCGTTCTTCCGGCAGTGCAGCAGACGCGGCCTGATGCCCGCGTCCACCACGGTCAACGGTCACAAGGCCCTCGCCTGGCGCGGAGTCCCGATCCTTCCCTGCGGCAAGATCCCGACCTCCAAGGCCCACACGACCAGCATCATCGCGCTGCGCACCGGCGAGGCCGACCAGGGCGTCGTCGGGCTGTACCAGACCGGCATCCCCGAGGAGTACCACCCCGGACTCAACGTCCGCTTCATGGGCGTCGACCAGAACGCCGTCGTCAACTACCTCGTCACCGTCTACTACTCCCTGGCCATCCTCGTGCCCGACGCGGCCGGCGTGCTGGAGAACGTGCAGCTCGGCCGCACCGCCGACTGAACAGGTGGAGCACCGCACACATGACCACGTCCACGGACGACGCCGCCGCGTTCACCCCGCCCGGCCCACCCCACCCCGTTCCGACCCTGCGCGCCAGGCGCAGCGGAGCCGTCCCGGGGCTCCGGTACCGCCCGGCCGCCCCCGCCGACCCCGAGAAGGCCGCGGAGATCGACCGGAGACTGGAGGCATGGGCGCGCGGGCTCGACCTGTTCCCTCCGCAGTGGACGGGAGACTTCACCCAGTTCCAGTTCGGCCGTGCCGTCGCCCTGCAGCACCCCGGAGCGGCCGACCTGGAGCGCCTCACCGTCGCCGGCAAACTCCTGCTCGCCGAGAACATCGTCGACAGCTGCTACTGCGAGGAGGACGAGGGCAGGGGCGCCGTGCGCAGCGGGCTCGGCGGCCGGCTCGTCGTGGCCCAGTCGGCGCTCGACCCGTTCCACAGCACTCCCGAACTGGAGGAGCGGTGGCGCCGCGGAGTGCAGGCGGACGGCCCGTTGCGCTCGTACCACTGGGCGCTGAAGGACTACGCCGCCGTGGCCACACCCAGCCAGACCGGCAGGTTCCTGCACGACATCGCCCGACTGCACCTCGGGTACCTCGGTGAGGCCGCCTGGGCGGAGACCCGGTACGTGCCGGACATCTGGGAGTACCTGGTGATGCGGCAGTTCAACAACTTCCGCCCCTGCCTGTCCATCGTGGACGCCGTCGACGGCTACGAACTGCCCGAGGTGGTCCACGCCCGCCCGGAGATCCAGCGGATCACGGCCCTGGCCTGCAACGCCACGACGATCGTCAACGACCTGTACTCCTACACCAAGGAGCTGGCGAGCGATCCCGAGCACCTCAACCTGCCCCAGGTGGTCGCCGCGAACGACCAGTGCGGCCTCAAGGCCGCCTACCTGAAGAGCGTCGGGATCCACAACCAGATCATGGACGCCTTCGAGGCGGAGGCCGCCGCCCTCTCGGCCACCTCGCCACTCGTCGAACGGTACGCCCGCGGCCTCGCCGACTGGGTGTCCGGCAACCACGAGTGGCACGCCACCAACAGCCACCGCTACAGCCTGCCCAACTACTGGTAGGCCGAGCGTTTCCGCCAGCACGTCAGCACAGTGTCCACGCGAGGAGAGTCACCGTTGACCACCGTCCCCACCGCCGTCACGTCCGCACCGGTGCCAGCCCAGTCCACGTACCAGAACCGTGTCGCGGAGTACTGGAACGCCGAGGAGAACCCGGTCAACCTGGAACTCGGAAGGATCGACGACCTCTACCACCACCACTACGGCATCGGCGGCGCCGACGGCTCGGTGCTCGACGAACCGGATCCCGACCGGCGCCGCGAGCGCATCACGCATGAACTGCACCGCCTGGAGCACGCGCAGGCGGAACTGCTCGCCTCCCACCTCGGCGACCTCTCGCCCGACGACCGGGTCTTCGACGCCGGCTGCGGTCGCGGCGGCGGCAGTGTCGTCGCGAACCTGCGCCACGGCTGCCACGCCGACGGCGTCACCCTCTCCGTCAAGCAGGCCGAGTTCGCCAACGAGCAGGCCCGCAAGCGCGGCATCGACCACAAGGTGCGCTACCACCACCGGAACATGCTCGACACCGGACTTCCCTCCGGCGCCTACGCGGCGTCCTGGAACAACGAGTCCACGATGTATGTCGAGTTGGACCTGCTGTTCGCCGAACACGCCCGCCTGCTGCGCCGCGGCGGGCGGTACGTGGTCATCACCGGCTGCTACAACGACACCTACGGGCAGGCGTCCCGCGAGGTGTCCCTCATCAACGCCCACTACATCTGCGACATCCACCCGCGGTCCGAGTACTTCCGCGCCATGGCGCGCAACCGGCTCGTGCCCGTGCACGTGGATGATCTGACGGCGGCGACCATTCCGTACTGGGACCTGCGCCGACAGGCCGACCACCTGGTGACCGGCATCGAGGAGACCTTCCTGGACGCCTATCGCAACGGCAGTTTCCAGTACCTGCTGATCGTCGCCGACCGGGTCTAGACGCGAGGACAGGGGCGCGCCCGCCTGCCTGGCCGATATCCCACCCGTCAATTGCGCTTCGCAATTGCACTTCATCGGGACGGATTTCGGCGCGGGGCGGGCGGCCCCTGTGTGCGTCGTCTCCGTCGCCGCCCGGTACGCGCGGGCCGCCGTCGAAGCGGTGGGCCGGGGGTTGTGACGCTTACATCATGACAGGTCGGAGGCGCTTTCAGTAGGACGAAGGGCACAGCTCTTCCGGGTTGTCCGGCATTCTCGGCAACACGCAGAATTCCGCCATGAATTACTCGGCGAAAATCGACCAGGACGACATCCTGCGAGCGCGGAATGTCCTGCTCGCCTCGGGACGCCGCACTCCCCGCGAGGAAGTCGGCGCCTACCGTGTCCTTGCCCGGGTCAATCCCGCCGCCTATCTGCCCCGCCTGGTGAAGGCGCTGCGGCACCTCAGTTACGAGCACCGGCCCGAAGCGGCCCTCCCCCTGTGCGAGGAGGCGGTCGCCGCCGCACGAGCCGTCGACCCGGCCGGGCCGGAGCGCGCCGATCTCCTGTACGGGGCTCTCGACACGTACCAGAGGGAACTGTACGAACTGGGCAGGCGGGCCGAAGCGCTCGCCGTCCGCGCCGAGATGCTCGCCATCGGCCGGGCGCGGGCCGAGACGTCACCAGGCCGCGTGATCGGGGGTCTCTCCGAGTGGGCAGCCGGCCTCTCCGAAGAGGGCCGCTACGCCGAAGCCGCCGACGCCGCGACCGAGTTGGCGATCGCCGCGCTGCCCTGGGGGCCCGCCGAAGGAAGTCTCGCTTGGACCCCGGTGCAGTGGATCGCCGCGCTCCGTGACGCGGGCCGGTCCGACGAGGCACTCGCCGCCTTCAGGACACTCGTCGACATGGAGGCGGGCCAGGCAGTGGATGACGACCGCGGCTCGGTCGCCTGCCATCTCTTCGCGCTGCTCGAGTACGGGCAGTTGCTCGGCACCCACGGCCGGGGACGGCAGGCCGCCGCGGCCCGGCAAGAGGCGCTTGCCCTGCTGACGGAACTGGCGGTCACGGGGGAGCGTGGATCCTGGAACGGCTACCACTTGTCGTTCTGGGCGACGCTGCTGTCGATGTCCGCCGCCGAGAGCGAGCGGCCGCGGCCCGGGGAACCCCGTCCGCCGTGGGGTGTCACACCGTTGCAGTGGTCGCCCGAAGTCCGGCGCGACTACTACGACAGCCGCGACGCGCTCCGTGCGGAGGTGGACGCGCTCGCCGTACGGGCCGAGGAGGATCCCGAGGGCCACCTCGCCGAACTGGTGCGGCTGCACCGGGTTCTCACCATCCGTTGCGCCGTCTACTGGGAGGCGCGCGACCCCTCGTGGGTCACGCGCACCGGCCCGCTCTTCGACGAGGGCGTGGACCTGGCACTGCGCTGGTCCCGGCACCGCCCCGCCGAGGGAACCCCGGCACTCGTCAGGTCCCTGCTCGACCGTTCGGCCTTCCGTGCCGCCACCCGCGCGTTCGGCCCGGCCCTCGACGACTTCCGCGAGGTACTGAGACTCGTGGGGGAGCGCGGTTCGGCCGACTGACCAGCGTCCCGGAGTGACCGCACCGCCCGTACCGGTTCTCGAAGCGTCCTCGACCGGAAGGTGAGCGTTCTTCGAGGGGGTTGCCCGAGCGTGAGCGATGTCGTGGCGTGCTGTGTCGTCGGGAGGCTCTCGTGGGCGAACGGAACAGTGCAGGAACCGCGTTGCGGGTGGTGCGGGGCACCGCGGGGGAGGAGGAGCTGGCGGCGGTCGCGGTGGTCCTGGGCGCCCTGCTGTCCGGCCGGGAGCGAGGCGATGACCACCCGAAGGAGGAGCCGGGGACCGCGCGATGGCGGCAGGACGGCAGCCAGGGCGCCTACCGCTCCCCCCACTCGTGGCGCCATCCGCCCCGACTCCCCTTCGCGGGGTGACGCGGGACGGCGACGGCCGGTGAGAAGAACAGCGGTCGGCAGCGCGGCTCGGGCGGCTCGGCGGCGTGACCCGGTGATCCGACCTCTCGGCGTGATGCGGCGGCGGTCCGCCTAGACGACGGGGGCCGTGACCGGCCACGCCCCGCGGTCCACCAGATCGAGGACGAGCGCGGCGATGTTGTGCGCGTCGTCCTCGCCGCGGTGGTGGCGTCCCTCCAGGGGCAGTCCGGCGATCCGCAGGGCCTGAGCCATACCGGGCTTTCTGCGCAGCCCGTAGGCCGCGGCGAACACGGCCTTGGCGTTCGTGTGGGTGCGCTCCGTCGGACGGCCGAAGGGGTAGGCCACCCCGTCGGCCTGACTCTGCCGCGCGAACTGCCGCCGGTCGTACTCGCCCCAACTGGCCCACGGGCGCTCCCCGGCCCCGTACTCCTGGACGAGGATCCGGCATGCCTCGGCGAAGGTGACGCCCCCGTCGACCTCGGCCTGCGTCAGTCCGGTCAGCTCGGTGCAGAAGTCGCTCACCGCCGACCGGGCGGGGCGGACCAGAAGGCGGTGCCGGGACACGCGGCGCCGTGCCGGCACGTCCACGACGGTGAGACCGATCTCGATGATCTCGCTCACCGAGCCGGGCGGCGGCTGTCCGTCCCAGCAGGTGGCTTCGACATCGATGACGTTCAGCAGGGCGGATTCGGGGCGCATGCCGCCGAGCGTAGGGAAGTGGGCCCGGTCCCGGCATCCCTGTTTGTGCCCTGCAGAGGCTGGTGCCGACGTCTCAGGAGGCGCCGTCCACAGCGATGCCCAGCTGTTCCGCCACGGTGGTCAGGGCGGTTCCCAGCGGGAGGGTGACGCGGGCGAGGGCGTGCTGGTCGCCGCGGGTGGGGTCGCGGTTGACGATCACCACCGGCTTTCCGGCCTGAGCCGCCAGACGGACGAACCGGAGACCCGACATCACGGTCAGCGAGGAACCGAGAACCAGCAGCGAGGTCGCGCCGTGGACCAGGGCGCGGCAGTGCTCGACCCGGGCCGGGGGAACGGACTCGCCGAAGAAGACCACGTCCGGTTTGAGGATGCCGCCGCAGACCGTGCAGGGAACGACGTGGAAGTCCCCGACCTGTTCGTCCGTGAGGTCGGCGTCGCCGTCCGGATTGATGGCGGCGGCCACCGGGGCGAAGCCCGCGTTGGCCTCCTCGAGACGGCGGGCCAGTTCCCGGCGCGGGGTGAAGGCGCCGCAGGTGAGGCAGACGACCCGGTCCAGGCTGCCGTGGAGTTCCACGACGCCCTCGCTCCCGGCCGCCTGGTGCAGACCGTCGACGTTCTGCGTGATCACCCCCGAGAGCAGACCGTGCCGCGCGAACGCGGCGACGGCCCGGTGCCCGGCGTTCGGGCGGGCGCGGCCGAAGGTGCGCCAGCCGAGATGGCTGCGCGCCCAGTACCGGCGCCTGGCCGGGGCGCTCGCGGTGAACTCCTGGTAGGTCATCGGGGTGTGCCTGCTCAGGCTCCCGCCCTCGCCCCGGTAGTCGGGGATGCCGGACTCCGTGGAGATGCCCGCCCCGCTCAGCACCAGCACGCCGCCGGTGCCCAGCGCCCCGGCGACCGGCTCCAGGTCCGTGGTGCCCGGCGGCAGCTCCCCGCTGGGGGTCCAGTTCAGAGTGGGACGCATGCGCATTCAGCCAGGGTACGGAATCCGGCGGCGTGACCCCGCTGCGCCGGTCAGGTCGGCAGGGCGCCGAGCTGCCGAAGCTGGGTGAGGACGTCGACGACACCCCGTATCTCGGCGATCCGCCCGTCGGCGAAGCGGAAGACGAAGATCTCGCTGTACGTGACCGCCCGGCCCGTGGGGGCCAGGCCCCGGTACTCGCCCTGGTGGGTCCCGGTCACGGTGTTCCTGGAGACGACCTTGTCCCCCTCCGCGATCGTCTCCTCGATGGTGACGCGGATGTCGGGGAACGCGCGCAGTAGCACGCCCCACACCTTCTTCAGCGCCTTCGCGCCGGTCTCACCCGTCGGCACGGGGGCATGGAAGAGCACGTCCGGTGCGACGAACTCGTCGATGGCCTTCAGGACGGTTTCCGGATCGCCGCTGTTCACGGCGGAGTGGAAGCGGTGGAGCGTCGTCGTGTTGTCCGTCGTCCCGGCTTTCGGCATGCGGTCTCTCCTCCGGCCCGTGCGGGAAGGTGTCATGGCGATGAGACGAAACAGCCGCTCGGAACGTGACACGGCCCGCGAAGAAGGCTCGCGTCCAGTGCCTGGAGCGTGGGACGCGCGGCCGGTTCGGGTGCTCGGCCCGAGCGAGTGGAGCGGGTCATCCGTCGTGCCGCGCCGTGGAGAAGTGGTCCGTCAGGGCCTCCACCACCACGCGTACCTCCGGTGACGTCCATCGCTCGCCGTGGCGGACCAGTTGGACGGGGACGTCGGGAAGCGGCGGGCCCTTGATGACGGCCAGGCGCTCCTCGCGCAGCGCGGTCGCGACCGCGCTGCGGGGCAGGATGCTGATGCCGAGACCGGCCATGACGCAGCTGCGGACCGCTTCGCTGCTGCCGAGCCGGGTCAGGCGGGTGTGAGCGCCGGACGCGGCCTGGAGCCGGCCCGCGATCCGGTCGCTGTACGAGCAGCCCTCCTCGTGCAGGAAGACGTCCTCGTCGGCGAGTTGGCGCCACGTGGCGGCCCTCCCCGACGAGGCCATGGGGTGTTCCGGCGGTCCGACCAGGGCCAGGGCCTCCTTCCCGACGACGGTCGCCGCGAGGTCGGGGAAGGCGACCGAGTCCTCCAGCAGCAGCGCCAGGTCGAGTTGGCCGCCGCGCAGTCCCTCCACCGAGGCATGGGTGCCCGCGGGGAACAGGTGCACGGCGATGTTCGGGTGGCTGCGGCGCAGCGCGGCGATCACGGGAGGCAGATGCGTCGAGCACAGGGTGTCTCCCGCGGCGACGGCGACCGTACCCGCGGGTTCCGAGTCGGCGGCGGCCGAGCGCAGCCTCGCCTCCGCGTCGAGGACGGCCGCGGCCTCCGGCAGCAGTCGGCGTGCGGCGGCCGTCATGCGGGCGCCGCGCGGCATACGGTCGAAGAGCTGCACTCCCAGCATCTTCTCCAGGGACTTGACCTGCGTCGTCACGGTGGACTGCGAGAGGTGCAGCTCCGCCGCGGCCGACGTGAAGTTCTCCGTCCGTGCGACGGTCAGAAACGTCCGGATCAGCTGTGTCTCCACCCCCCGACCTTAACCCGATAACCATCGAAGTAACCAATGATGACCATCGAGAATCATCGCTTCCTTCGATGCCTACGGGATGGCACTGTAGGGGCATGACTTCGAACCTCACCGACACGGTGCTGCACTACGCCGCCTTCACCGCCGACCCCCTGGGCGGGAACCCGGCCGGGGTGGTCCTGGACGCCGCGTCGTACGACACCGCTCGCATGCTCGCCGTCGCCGCGGACGTGGGGTACTCCGAGACGGCGTTCATCACGGAGCACGACCTGGACCGACGCCGGTTCACCGTGCGCTACTTCAGCCCTCTCGCCGAGGTCGACTTCTGCGGACACGCGACCATCGCCGCCGCTGTGGCCCTGGCCGAACGCATCGGCCCCGGCCCGCTGGTGCTGGACACCCAGGTCGGTGAGGTCCCGGTCCTGACGGTGGCGGACGCCGACGGGGCGCTGCACGCGACGCTGACCAGCGTCCCGACCCACACCCGTCCGGCGAGCGGGACGGAGCTGAGCGAGGCCCTCGCCGCACTGGGCTGGGCACAGGCGGACCTCGACACCGAACTCCCGGCGCACGTGGCCTTCGGAGGCGTGCGGCACCTCGTCCTCGCCGCCCACACCCGGGCCCGGCTCGCCGACCTGGACTACGACTTCGACGCCCTCGGCGAGGTCATGCGACGCCACGGCTGGACGACGCTTCAGCTCGTCTGGCGCGAGTCGGACGACCTGTTCCACGCCCGCGACCCGTTCCCCGTCGGCGGCGTGGTCGAGGACGCGGCGACCGGCGCCGCGGCGGCCGCGTTCGGCGGGTACCTCAGAGCTCTTGGCCTGGCACCGCACGGCCGCACCGTGCGCATCCACCAGGGCGACGACATGGGCCGCCCCAGCCTGCTCGACGTCGACATCGACCCCGCGGACCCGCGGATACGAGTCAGCGGACAAGCGGTGCCGATCAAGCACTGAACCGGGCAGGCCCCCGGGCCCGCGTCCGGGCGGCCCCGGCCGGGCGGTGGAGCCGTCGCGGGCCGGATCGCAGGCGGCCGGCTGCCCGTACGAGCGGGCGGCGGCGGCCGGCGCACCGCACGCCGTCGGGCGCGGGCCGGGGCCGGTCGGCGCCCGCTCAGGCCGTGTCCAGGTCGGCGAGGAGCACGTGGTGGTCCGAGTACGCGCTCGGGCGCACGCGGTGCCGCACCGAGTCGATGCCTCGCAGGAAGACGTAGTCGAACTTGCTCTGCCAGTCGGTGGTCGGTTCGCAGGCCCCGCCGACGGAGTGACGGCACTGCGGGTCCGTGTCGAGAGCCAGGGTCCACATCCTGTCGAGCTCCGGGGCGTCCGGTACGGCGTTGAAGTCGCCGAGGACGATCGCGCGGTCGTGCCGGGCGACCTCCGCGGCCAGGACGCGCGTCTGGGCCGCCCGGACATCCTCCTGCCTGCGCTGGGCGAGGTGGGTGTCGAAGACCCGGACGGACCGGCCGCCCACGGTGGTGGTGACCGCCATGTACCCGCGGTCCTCGGAACCGCCGTCGGGGTATTCCGCCAGGACGAGGTCCGTCATCGGCGCCGCCGAGAGGATCGCCTGCCCGTAGCCGCCCGGACGCCACGGCACGCCTCCGCAGCGACTCCAGTTCCGCAGGACCGCCCCGTATTCGACGTGGTAGACCAGCCCGTGCAGGTTCTCCAGATGGTCCCTGATGCTCTCGACGTCCCGCACACACGCTTCCTGGAGCCCGATGACCTGCGGAGCGTACGTGGCGATCTCCGCCGCCCGGTCGGCGTTGCTCGCGTCGCACGGGTTGCACATGTTCCACGTCATGACCCGGTTCGGTACGACGTCCCTGACCGCCTCGACCGGCAGCGGCCCGCCGAAGAGGGCATCCCGCGGGGCACTGGGCCCGATGAGCGCCAAGCAGGCGACGATCAGTGCGCCGACGTGCAAACGCGTGCCCCTGGCGAGCACCATCGCCTCCTCGAAGTCGATCCCCTGGCATCCGACGTGTTCCCGTACGAGGTTATGGGACGCCCCGCCGCCGGCCCGCGCGGAGTGACGGATCCCGGCGTCCTCGGACGGCGGCACGGCGTTCGCCGCCTCTCACCCGATGGTGACGACACGCGCCCAACCGGGCGGAGTGTCCGGGACGTAGTCGGGATCCTCCTCGTGCGTGCGGTGGTCGGTCCGGGGGAAGAGACCGACGACGGTACGGCAGGGCGGTGGCGCGGAGGGCCAAGGGGTCTGCCCGTCCGTCAGGGCCACGATGACGTCGGGACCGGGCCGGGAGCGCAGCGCCCGGGCGAAGCCGGAGCGCAGGTCCGTGCCACCGCCGCCGATCAGCTCCATGCTCTCGGCGCGGCAGAGCGGGACGGCGACTCCGGCCGCCGCGTCGCAGGAGATCACGGAGACCAGGTCGCGTCGGCCGCCCACCGCCCGGGTGATCGCCGCCACCTCCAGCAGCGCGCTGCCCAGTTCGGCGTCGCTCACGGACCCGGAGGTGTCGATCACGACGCAGACCCGCGGCGGGGTACGGCGCAGGCTCGGCAGGATCACCCCGGGGACGCTCGCGGAACGCCGTGAGGGCCGCCGGTAGCTGTGGTTCTCGCCGGCCCCCGGAGAACCGGCGGCCGAGCGGACCGCCGAACCCAGCAACTGCCGCCAGGGCTGCGGGGGTTGGAACGCCTCGTCGGCCCAGCGGCGCCACCCCTCGGGTGCGCTGCCCGGCCTGCCCTTGATCGCCTCCGCGACCCGGAAGCGGACCGCGTCCCGCTGCTGCCGGGTGAGTCCCTGCGCCCCGTCGGGGCCCAGTTCCCACGGGCGGTGCTGACCGTCGGCGCCACTGCCGCAGTCCAGCCAGGCCAGGTCCGCGGCGAGCCCGGACATCGAGGACCGCCTCAGGTACTCCTCCATCAGCAGTCCGTCGGGCAGCCGCAGCAGCGAGGGCAGGACCACTCCGGCGGGTTGGGGCAGCCCGTCACCGTAGATGTCGTCGTTGATCTCGAAGTCCGCGGCGATGTTCCGCCGCAGCCGTTCACCCGGCCCGTACTCCTCGTACTGCCGCGCGTACCGCTCGCCCCGCCCGTGGTGGTCCCGGAGCAGATGGGAGACCTCGTGCACCCAGACGCCCGCCAGCTCCTCCACCGGGGTGCGCGCCACGAAACCGGGGGAGACGTAGCAACGCCAGTGGGCGTCCACGGCCATCGTCGGCACAGAGCGGTCCTCCACCACGTGCAGCGCGAAGAGCGCCCCGGCGAGGTAGGGGCGTACGTTCACCGCGTGCAGCCGGGCGGTCAGCAACTTCTCCATGTCCAGCCGGAGGCCGGCCCGGTCGGACGCACGGACGGGCCCCCGGCCGGGTTCCGGCAGGGCCGCCCGCACCGGGCGCGGCGCCGCGGGCCGGGGCACGGGACGCGGCACCGGCCGCTTCGCGACCCCCGTCACCAGCCCCGCCCCGCCGTACGCTTCGCGGCCGCGGCGGCCGCCGCCTCGACCCTTCCCACCGAGCGGTCCGCCTGCCGGGCGATGCCGACCACCGCGGCCAGCCGCTCCATCGTCTCCGGCACCTCCCAGTCATCGCGCCGCACCGCGGCCAGTGCCGTAGCCGGGGCGACGAGCAGGTCCGCCGCGCCGGTCTCCATCGCCCGGACCAGGACGGCCCAGCCCGCCTCCCACCGCGCCCGCTCGGGCCGCGCGCCGACGGCGGCCACCACCGCCTCCAGAGCCGCCTGCCGCAGGTCACCCCGCTCGGGCAGCTCGGCGCCGGCCGGATCGGCCAGCAGGGTCTCCGGGTCCGGCAGGTCCATCCGGTCCAGGTGGGCGAGCAGTTCGAGCCCCGGTCCGTCGCCCACGGCGCCGCGCACGAGCAGGGCCAGCACCTCGCGGGAGACGGAGGCCGCGGTGCCGAAGGCCAGCAGAGTCAGCGCCGCGTCCCAGCTGCGGGGCGAGGGCCAGGCACCCCCGCGTCGCGTCTCGGTGCTGGGCAGCCGGTGGATCAGGGTCGGCCGGGCGGCCAGGAAACCGCAGACCGCACGGCGGGAGAAGGCGACGGCCTCGGCCAGCCGTCCGGGCGCCAGCCGGGGCAGTTCCGCCCGCGGCCAGACGCCACCCAGGCCGCGCACCACCACCTCCTGGTCGTGCACCCAGTACAGGTGCACGAACCGGTTGGCCAGGGGAGGGCTCAGTTCCCAGCCGTCCGCCGCCGAGGCGCGCGGGTTGGCGGCGGCCACGATCCGTACGCCCGGCGGCAGTTGCAGCGCACCCACCCGCCGCTCCAGCACGACCCGCAGGAGCGCGGCCTGCACAGCGGGGGTCGCTGTGGAGAGTTCGTCGAGGAACAGCAGCCCGCGTCCGGCCCGTACGAGTTCCACGGCCCACTGCGGGGGTGCCATCGGCACGCCCTGCACCGCCGGGTCCTCACCGACGATGGGCAGGCCCGAGAAGTCGGACGGCTCGTGGACGCTGGCGATGACGGTGGTCAACGGCAGATCGAGGGAGTGCGCCAGCTGGGTCAGGGCCGCGGTCTTCCCGATGCCCGGTTCGCCCCACAACAGCACGGGCAGGTCCGCCGCCACGGCCAGGGTCAGCGCTTCGAGCTGCTCGTCGGCGCGCGCCTCGGTGGTGGTCGTCCGCAGGAGGGACAGGAGGCTGTCGGCGACGCCGAGGCGGTCGTCCGTCGCTGTCGTCCGGGCGGGTTCGCACCGCGCCGTGGTCGGGAGCGGAGTGGGCAGGAGCGTACTGGTGGTCATCGGCATCACCTTGAGTGTGTGAGGGGACGGGAACGGGGCCCCGGTCCGAAGGACATGAGGGCGCGCGAACAGCCGAACGCGTGCTTGCGCAGAGGAACTTGGAGAGGACCGGTCAGGACGCCAGGCCGGTCCGGGGCCTGCTGCGGCGGGTCAGCTTCCTGCGCACCGCGGTCGGTGTATGGCGGGTGAGGCGGGGCCGGTGGCCGGCCGTCGCTCCTCCCGCGTCCGGCACGCTCCCGGACTCCGCGGCAGGGGCGCCGGGGTGTACGTCGAGCAGTCCTGAGCGGAAGAGCCCGTGGTCGACGCGGCGGGCCATGGCCGACTCCAGTTCGGTCCGCAGCGGTCCGTCGCGCAGGACCGCCGCGGGCCCGAGCAGCCCCTCGACCACGGCCAAGGCGCCGGTGATGTCGCCGTGCCGCAGCCGTTCCCGGACGGCGGGCAGTGCCTCCGGATCACGGTGCACCGCGTCGATCGCCCGGAGGCAGGGCAAGGGAGGGCCGCCGAGCGCCACGAGCAGTTCCTCGCGCCGCAGTTGACCGGGATCGTGGTCGACGGCTGTCAGCACCCCGTCCCTGAGAGCGATGTGGTGGCTCTCACCCCGGCACTGCACGCGGTGCGGATCACGGGTTCCCTGGGCGGCCGTGTCAGCCGGTGCCGACCCGGAGGCCGCCAGCGCCGCGCTCACGAGAGGGTGCAGTCCGGCCACCGGGACGAGCCCCGAGCGGAGCAGTTCCAGGTCCGGCAGGACCCGGGCCGCCGCTTCGGGCAGGACCGGCAGTGCGGCGGTCACCTGGGACGGCAGCGTGTCCTCGGGAAGGCGCCGGAGCGTCGGGACATGGCTGTCGTCGGGCGCGACGAGTTCGAGTACGGCATGCCGCCGCGCGCCGAGCCGTACGGTGAAGGCTCCGCGAGGAAGCCCGTCGGCGTGCAACAGCAACTCCGCCTCCGCCGCCCAACTCCCAACCGCCCAGAAGGAGTCGTGGCCGGTGTTGCCTTCCGGTCCGTCCGGCCGGAGCGGCCGGGCCGGCACAGGATGCCGGACGACTGCCGGCAGGGAGTGCGGTGCTCCCGACCCGCACCGCGATGCCAGTTCGTGGCTCCGTTCGGCATCCCAGAGATGCCGGTGCAGGTCGAGCCGGAAACGGCGGTCGGGATGCGGATGGGGGTGCTGCCCCGGAATGCCGTTGCCCGAGCCGTCCCACAACGCCAGGGACATGTGCTGTCCGGCGTCCGCCCGGGCGGGCGGTGTCCGCACCACCAGGTGCAGCGGCGACCCGCCCGAACTCCCGTAACGGGCGAGGGAGATGGTGAGGCCTGGACGCAGCCGGCCGTCGGGGGCGATGCGGGGCATGTGCCAGCGGAGCAGATCCGGCGCCAGTCGACGCAGGTCCGCCCGGAGCAGGGTGACGATACCGGTGCCGTGACGACGGCGTACGGCGCGCAGATCGAGATCGACGTAGACACGGGCGGCCGCGCAGGCCCCCGCCCAGTCACCGACCGCACGCCGCGCGGTCGCGTTCTCGATCATGGACGGTGGCACGGCGTACTCCCGTACGCGCTGCCACATCAGCAGGTGGGGCGGAATCTCGTTCGTGAAGTGAAGTGCCATCAGCACTCACCGGTCACGAAAGAGTCCCCCAATCCGAAAGAGGTGAAGTTCTTCATCGCCCGCATCGTAACCACGCCGATGATGGTCTGTCATGCCCCTATTGGCGGCTGCCGCACCTCCGCCCGCACTGCCTCGTCAATCCGGTCGGGCAGCTGCGACGGCCGCATCGGGTGCACGGACAGTGACATTCGTCACCCTTCGGAGCGGTGACGTGAGGCGTGGAGAGAGCAACTGACAGTCATGGGAACCGGCGATCGTCCCGTGTCCCTGCCCTCCCACGGCACGTACGCCTCGATCACGCTCGGCGTCCGCGCTCGGGCCCCGGTCCCAGGGCGCGCCGGCCCCCTGGCCGACCCCGTCCGGGGAATGACCGGCCCTCCCGCGGTGTTCGATTGGCTGCGGCATCAGTGCAGGCCGGTACTACAGTGCGCCCTGAGGGCGTGCGGATGTACCAGGGCGTGTCGCCGGCCGTGTGCACCGACGAAGAAGGAGACGGACCATGAGTAACGAAGCGCAGCGGGCCCTGCTGGCAGGCGGCTGCTTCTGGGGCATGCAGGAGCTGATCCGGTCACTCCCGGGTGTCCTCGACACCCGCGTCGGATACAGCGGCGGCGACCTCCCGAACGCCACGTACCGCAACCACGCCGGGCACGCGGAGTCCATCGAGATCACCTTCGATCCGGCGAAGACGGACTACCGCAACATCCTGGAGTACTTCTTCCAGATCCACGACCCGACGACGAAGAACCGGCAGGGGAACGACATCGGCGCCGACTACCGTTCGGCCATCTTCTACCTCGACGAGGAGCAGCGGCGCGTCGCCGAGGACACCATCGCCGACGTCGACGCCTCGGGGCTGTGGCCCGGCAAGGTGGTGACCGAGGTGGTGCCCGCCGGTGACTTCTGGGACGCCGAGCCGGAGCACCAGGACTACCTCCAGCGGTACCCCGACGGCTACACCTGCCACTTCCCGCGGCCCAACTGGCGCCTGCCGAAGCGCGCCGCGAGCTGATCCGCCCGGCTGACGGCCACCTGCCCCGCGGTTCCCCGGAACCGCGGGGCGGTCTTGTGCCCGCCGCCGGTCGAGTGCGGTCACGGCCGGGGGCGGGCGGGCCGTGGCGATACGGAACGGCGGCCCCAAGGCGCGGCGTCACAGCAACTGCTGGCCGCCGTCGATGTCGTAGGTGGCTCCGGTCAGGGCCTCGTTGAGCATGAGGTGCACGGCCAGCGCCGCGATGTCCTCCGGGCCGACGACTCGCCGGATGGGCAGGGTCGTGCGCAGTTCCTCGCGTCTGGCGTCGAGTTGGTCGCCCAGGAGCGAGGCGGACAAGGCCGTGTCGACGAATCCGGCGGCGATGAGGTTGACGCGGATGGGCGCCAGTTCGAGTGCCAGGTTGGCGGTGAGTGCGGGCAGCGCCGCCGTGAGCGCGGAGATGACGGACAGGCCCCTGCCGGGGCGCCGGCCACCGGTACCCCCGATGAACAGCAGCGTTCCTCCCGCCCGGACCCTGCCCTGGCTGTACTTGCCGATGGCGAGGGTCATGGCGAGCCGTTCGCCGAAGTGCCGGCTGGTCTCGGGGAGGTCCAGGTCGGCCAGGGGGGCGTAGGACGGCGTGCCCGCCGTGGACAGGACGTGGTCGACCGGGTGGGGCAGGTCCTGGAAGAACCGCTGCACCTGGTCGGGGTCGGTGGCGTCGAAGGTCGCGGTGCTCAACGGCTGGATCTCGGCGGCCGCCTGCTCCAGTCGCCGCGGGTCGCGGCCGACCATCACCACCTGACCGCCCTCCGCACGTACGCGACGCGCGGTCGCCAGCCCCATCCCGGAACTCGCACCGATCACCACGACGGTCTGGTCGGCCAAGTCACGGCCCTGGTTCTGCTGGCCCATCATGTGCCTCCGGTGAGTAAGGGGCCGGGGACGAGCGGCGGGCACCTCGCACTCCGGGTCGACTGCCGGTGCGGCACACGTGGTTGGTGGTCCCACCCACCGGCCCGTCCGGCAGCGCACCGCATGGGGTCGGCCCGAGCCGGACAGGACCGCCGCCCCGAGAGCGATGTCGTCCTCACGTGCGCGCCCCAGTGCAGGCAACTCCGGTACACACCAGCGACTTCGGAGGCCGCAGAGGTCCGCTTGCGCTCCGCGTCGCGCCGGCGCCCGCGTTCTCGCGTCGAGCCGTCGTGTGTGCGACCGCCCGTGGTACCGGCGCGCAGTGCGCCTGTACGAGCGCTCACCAACGTACCCCTCCGGGATGTCGCTCACCACCGGAGCAGGGCAGCACCCGGACCGCTCCGCCTGCGGGGAGCACCGTTTGCCGCTCCGGTGTCACGGTGCTCGCAACGCGGACCGTGTCATGCCTGGCCGGCGCGGCTGTCGCGGTAGCTCTCCAGGACGCGCAACCAGACCTCGCTGATCGTGGGGAACGCGGGTACGGCGTGCCACAGCCGGTCCACCGGTACCTCACTGGCGATCGCTACGGTCGCCGAGTACAGCAGTTCCTGCGTCCCGGGGCCCACGAAGGTCACTCCGACGACGGTCCTGAGGTCGGGGTCGATGAGCACGCGTGCTCTGCCCCGGTAGCCCTCGGCGTACTGCAACGCGCCGGCGACCTTGCCGATCTCGTAGTCCACGACGTCGACGCGGCGCCCGGTGCGCTCGGCCTCCTGCGTCGTCAGGCCGACGCTGGTCACCTCCGGCTCGCAGAACACCACTTGGGGCACGGCGGCGCTGTCGGCCGTCGAGGCGTGCGCTCCCCACCTGCCGTCGTCCAGAGGCTCGCCCTTGGCACGCGCCCCGATCACCGCACCGGCGATGCGCGCCTGGTACTTGCCCTGGTGGGTCATCAGGGCGCGGTGGTTGACGTCGCCGACCGCGTAGAGCCACCCGTCGGCGACCTCTGTCACGCGGTAGGAGTCGTCCACGGTCAACCAGTCGCCCGGGGTCAGTCCGACCGTCTCCAGGCCGATGTCCGCGGTGTGCGGCGCGCGGCCGGTCGCGAAGAGGATCTCGTCCGCCTCCAGTGTCCCGCCGCCGGACAGGGTCACCCGCACGGGGCCGTCGTCGCCGTTCTCGCGGACGACGCCCGTCACCGAGGTGTCGAAGCGAAGATCCACGCCCGCGGCGCGCAGGGAGTCCGCCACCATCTCCCCGGCGAAGGGCTCCATGCGGTTGAGCAGCCCCTTGCCGCCCCGCACCAGCATCGTCACCCGCGACCCGAACGCCTGGTACGCCGTGGCCATCTCGACGGCCACCACCCCGCCGCCGACGACGACGAGGCGGTCCGGTACGTCCCGGGCGGCCGTGGCATCCCGGTTCGTCCAGGGGCGGGCCTCCGCGAGCCCGGGCAGATCGGGGAAGGCGGTGATCGTCCCGGTGCAGACGCCGACGGCTTGCCGTGCCGTCAGGCGCACGGTGTCGCCCTCCGGCGTCTCCACGACGACCTGCTTCGGGCCGTCCAGCCGCCCGTAGCCCCGCACCAGGTCCACGGACACCGAATCGAGCCAGTCGACCTGGTCCTCGTCGTGCCAGAAGGCGGACATCTTGTCCCGGTAGGCGAGCACCGCGGGGACGTCCAGCGGGCCTTGCACCGCCGCCCTCAGCCCCGGGACCCGACGGGCGTCGGCGCGCGCCACCACCGGGCGCAGCAGCGCCTTGCTCGGTTCGCACGCCCAGAACGAGCACTCGCCCCCGAGCAGTTCGTTCTCCACGATCACCGAGGAGAGTCCGGCCGCTCTGGTGCGCTCGGCCAGGTTCTCGCCGGCCGGACCTGCGCCCAGAACCACCACGTCGTAGGCACGAGAAGTGCTGTCCATGCTTGCTCCAGTCCCTCATCCGGATCGCGGCCCCGGCGCGGCGCTCACTGTGGAAGGCACTGCGCGACCCGCACGTGCCCGGAGTCGGCGCAGTCCTCCTGCCATGTTCCTCCAGGGGACCGGTCAGCGCCTGGTGGAGGCCGGACCGGCCGCCAGGGCTCCGGGCGGCCGTAGGGGGAAATCCGCCGCGAGGTCCGGGCCGTCTCGACGGCGGCCGGCCCGGAGCGGTGTTCCCAGCTGTCCCTACGGAGGGGCCGTCACCGGCCGGGGAGCCGGGTCGTGACCTCCTGCAGAACCCATCCGTTGCCGTCCGGGTCGCTGAAGGCCGCGAAGGAGCCGTAGCTGGCGCGCTGGGGCTGCGGTCCGCCGACCCTGCCCTCTTCCGTGCCGCGGTGGAACACCCCGCCCGCGTCATGGAAGATCCCGCCCACCTCGACCCCCCGCTCCACGAGCTCCGCGTGAGCGGCCTCGATGTCGGAGACGACGAGGTGCAGGCCCTGTACGGAACCCGGCGCGGCGGTCGTGACACCGGTGCCGAAGAGGATGGAGCACTGCGACCCGGGCGGAGTCAGGTGGACCACCCGGTAGGTGTCATCGGCGACGTGATCCACGTCCAGACGGAACCCGGCCTTCTCGTAGAAGGCCTTGGCCGCATCGACGTCCGAGACGGGCAGCACGATGACTTCGAGCTTGAGTTCCATAGTTGCCTTCACTTCCACGACAAAGGACACGCACCGAGCGCGTCACCGGTTCGACAGGTGAAATCCTTTCCCATTCTGCTGTCACCGGTCAAGCTGGTGACGAAAAGGGTGTGTCCCGATTGGGTGGTCTGCCTGACGCGAGGGTGGCCGCTTCGGATCGGCCCCCGATGGGTCGGCGCCAAGAGCCGGACGGGCGCAGGTGCGGCGCCAGTTGGCCCCATCCGCTCCATGTGACCGCCTGCCGACGAGAGTGATTCGAGTGCGCGTTGCCCGCTCCGGGTGAGCGCCGGTCGGCACGGGTTGTCACCGGCTTGACTGGTGACTGCCCGGCTGAGGCCCCTGGTGGAGTACTGGGGCAGTGGCTACGACTGGCGCAAGGTGGAGACGCGGCTCAACGCGCTGCCTCAGTTCATCACCGAGATCGACGGACTGGACATCCAGTTCGCGCACATCCGCTCGTCCCACGCCGACGCCATGCCGCTGCTCATGACACACGGCTGGCCGGGCTCGATCATCGAACTGCTGAAGGTCATCGGACCGCTGACCGACCCGACCGCACACGGCGGGCGGGCCGAGGACGCGTTCCATCTCGTTCTTCCGACGCTGCCCGGCTACGGCTTCTACGGCAAGCCGACGGCGACCGGCTGGAACCCGGTCCGGGTGGCGACCGCCTTCCACCGGCTCATGGGCCGCCTCGGCTATCAGCGGTACGTGTCCCAAGGCGGCGACTGGGGTGCGATCATCTCGGAACTGCTCGCGGTGCAGCGCCCGGAGGGCCTGCTGGGCATCCACATCAACATGCCCGGGACGGTGCCGCCGGACGTCCTGCGCCACCTGCGCAACTTCGACCCGGCGCCGCACGCCCTGTCCGCGCGCGAGAAGGCCGCCTACGAGCGGCTGCTGCACTTCTACCGTGACGGCTTCGGCTACGCGGCGATGATGAACCAGAGCGCGCAGACGATCGGTTACGCCCTCGCCGACTCCCCGGTGGCAGCTGCTGTCCCGGGAGATCCGCACCGCTTTCAGGTCACTGCGTTAGGCCGCCGTCCGGGGCGGCGGCCACCGCCCCGCACGGACTCCTCACGTCTGCGGGCTGGTCGCCCGTCCGGGAGTGCGGCCGGAGCGCAGCCACTGGGCGAGCAGGGCGAGGGCGGAGAGGAGTGCCACCGTGGCGGCGTAGACGACGGCCGTCTCGTGCAGTCCCGTGTGGGTGGCGGCGATGCCGGCGATCACGGCGGGCACGCTGAAGGACACGTAGGAGATGACGAAGGCCACGGAGAGCAGTTCGCCGCGTTCGGACGGGGCGGCGATGCGGGCCAGGGTGCCGAAGCTGGCGAGGGCCGAGCCCCCGAAGCCCACTCCGGCGATGACGGTCCCGAGCGCCGCGGTGACCAGGGAGTTCTCCTCGACCCCGACCAGGGCGACGACCGTGCCGGCCAGCAAAAGGCTCGCGCCGAGCGTCAGGGTGCGCGGGGTGGGCCAGCCGCGCAGGGCGAACGCGGTGAGGGAGGCCGGCACCGTGAGCAGGGTGACCACCAGGCCACCGACGACGTGGCTGGAGAGGCCGAACAGGCCGACCGCGACCGACGGGCCGAGCGAGAGGTAGAGACCGCCGAGCGCCCAGCTCGCGACGAGGATCGGCACCAGCCCCAACAGGTCGGCCCGCAGGTGCGGAGCGACGCGCAGGCGCGGCTGGAGCGAACGGGCGGCGCCCGGGCGCTTCAGCGACGTCTCCGGCAGCGCCAGGAGGACGGCGCCGGCGACCAGCACGGCGGCCAGCAGCAGCAGGTACACCAGACGGGTGGGGTGCGGTCCGTACTCCACGAGGAAACCGGAACCCAGCGCGCCCAGTCCGAGCCCGAACGTGGGCGCCGCACCCGAGATGACACCGGCCCGGTGGGGCGCGTGTGCGGGGTTGAGGTCGACCAGGGCCGCGCCGAGGGCGGTCATGGCGGCGCCGGTGGCTATGCCCTGGACCAGCCGCGCGACCAGCAGCAGCGTGATGTCGTCCGCGGTGAGGAACAGGGCCATCGCCACCGCTTCGAGCGCCAGCGCGGACAGTAGGACGGGCCGTCGGCCGAGGTGGTCGGACAAGGCGCCGAGCACCAGCAGAGCGGCGATCATCCCGAGGACGTAGACCGCGAAGACCGTGGTGAGGACGGTCGCCGAGAAGCTCCATTCCTGCTGGTAGACGACGTAGAGCGGGGAGGGCGCGCTGGACGCGGCCATGAAGAGCACGAACACGACGGCCAGGGCGACGAACGCCATCGGCCGCCCCAGCTCGCGCCGGCGGCGACCTGGCGGTGACGTGGTGACCGGCGGGGACATGCGCTGATTGGGCAGGGCGGAGGCGGGCACGATTCTCTCCAAACGCAGTGATCGGTGCGTTAAGACGCTAGCACTAACGCAACGATCAGTGCGATAATTCCGTCATGGTTGACGCTTCAGCTCAGGTACGTCCCGGTGGCCGCTCCGCGAAGGTGCGGGCGGCCGTGCATCGCGCCGTCGAGGATCTTCTGGCGGACGGACCCGCCGAGGCGCTGACGATCCCCGCCGTCGCCGCCCGCGCGGGCGTCCACCCCACGACCGTCTACCGCCGCTGGGGATCGGCCGCCCAGCTGCTGAACGACGTGGCCACCAGCCGGTTCAGCGGTGACGTCGTCGTGCCCGACTCGGGTTCGCTGGCCGGCGACCTGGAACGGTGGATGGCGGACGTCGCGACCGACCTCGCCGATCCGGACACGCTCGCCCTGATGCGCGCCACCATCGGCTCGGGGCCCGAAGGCGGGTGCGCCTGCACGGCGGACCGGCACGAGCAGCTGAGGGCCATCATCGAACGCGAGCGCTCCCGGGGCGGTGAGGCGCCCACGGTGGAGAGCGCCGTCGACTTCCTCCTCGGCCCGCTGTACTACCGAGCGATCTTCAGCACACAGCCCGCCTCCGGCGACTGGGCGCGCGGTCTCGTCACGACGTTTCTGGCGGCGTCCCGGGCACTGGCCTGAGCGAGCCGGACCTCACCGGCGCCGGGTGCGCCGGTGCCCGGTGACCAGGACCGGGAAGCGACGGCCACGTGCCGGGGCATGTGCGGATGCTCGCGGTGCCGCCGTGCGAATCGGGGAGAGTCCGCCACCGAGAAGGAACTTTGCCCGCTCTTTACAACCTCGTCCGTCGCTGTGTCGTCTCTGCGCTCGACCTGTCACCCCGTCCGCCGGAAACCCGCGGCGGACGGACGGAAAGAGGAGAGCGACCCATGCGCCGTACCGTTTCTGGGGCCATGACACTCGCGTGCACCGCCGTACTGGCGGGCGCCGTACCGGCGTTCGCCGACGAGTCGACGCCGAGGCCGACCCCCGCCGCCCCCTCGGAGCGCCCGACCGCCGCCGCGACGCCCACCCCGAGCACCGCGGCTCCCACCGAGGCGCCCACTCGGGCGCCCGCTCCGGGCCAGGTCAGCCGCGTTCCCAGCGGGGCTCCCGACACCGGTGTGGCACCCACGGCGGGGCAGAGCACGGACGGGGGAGCGGCCATCGGAGGCGCCGCCGCAGCGGTCGCCCTGGGCGGCGGGGTGGCGTTCGTCGTCCGTCGGCGACGGACCACCGGGTCGTGACGTCGCCTGCCCGGCAGGCGATCACTGGTGCCGTACCCGGCCGACCCGCGGGGGCTGTTGGCCATGCCGTACCCGCCCGGCTCGCAGCTGTCGGCACGCCTCCCAGGCGGACCGTCACGGCCGCTGCACTGGGCTTACTGCTGTCCGGCTGCGGTGGCACCGGTGACGGCCGGTCCCCAACAGCCGCAACGGGGAACGGACTTGCACCCTCGAATGCCGGCACGAAGGCGAAGGCACCCCAGCGGCGCGGAAGTTCGGTTCCTGTGCGGCTGCGGATCCCCGCCCTCTCGGTGGACACCCCGCTGATACGGCTCGGGTTGGCCGAGGACGGCAGCTTGCAGGTGCCGCCCGTGACGGCACACGACCGAGCGGGCTGGTACGAGCACTCGCCCGCGCCGGGACAGGTCGGGCCGTCCGTGATCCTCGGCCATGTCACCGTCGGCGCCTACGGGGACGGGGTGTTCCGCCGCCTGGACCGGCTGCGCCCCGGCGACACCGTCACCGCGAGTCTGGCGAACGGCACGGCGGCGGCCTTCTCCGTGACCTCCGTCCGGACGGTCGCCAAGGACCGTTTCCCCTCGGACGCCGTCTACGGGGACGTGAACCACCCCGAGCTGCGGCTCATCACCTGCGGCGGCCCCCGTACCGACGAGGGCTACCGTGACAACGTGATCGTCTTCGCCCGGCTGAAGGCGGCGGCTCCCTGACCCTCCCACCGGATCCCGGGCGGACGGAACCCCGCCGGCCGCCCGGGATCCTCCCCCTCAGCCCGAGCCCACGACCTGTGCGGCCACGACCATGGAGAGCGTTGAAACGGTCCCGCGACACGGCAGCGTCCGAGCTGTTCGCTGCCCTCTACCCACGGCTGGCCGGCTGGTGCCGCCGGCTGGTCGACGACGAAGAGACGGCCCACGAGATCGCCTCGGAGGCCTTCACCCGGCTCTGGGCACGCTGGACGGCCGTGGAGGAACCCCGGGGCTTCCTCTACGTGACGGCGGCCAACCTCGTCCGCGACCACTGGCGCAGGACGGAGCGCGAGCGCAGAGCCGTGCGGCGCGTCACGTCCGAGGCGGCCGTCCGGCCGCACGACGAGCAGACCGATCCCTCGGTGCGTCTGCTCGTACAGTCACTGCCGGAGCGCCTGCGCGTCCCGATCCTGCTGCACTACTACGCGGACATGCCCCTCCGGGAGGTGTCCGCCCTGACCGGACGCAAGGAAGGAACCGTCAAGGCCGACCTCCACGCGGCCCGAGAACTGCTCCGCGCCCACCTGGGGAGGAACCTTGATCGCACACCATGACGACGGTCCGGACCCGGAGTTCGGACTCGACGACCCCCTCGCAGTCGTGCTGCGCCCCGGCCCCGACTATCTGAGCCCGCCGCCCGGCCGGTACGAGGCGATCCGCCGCGGTGCGTCCCGGCGCAAGGCGGTCCGCGCCGCGATGGCAGTCGGGCTGTCGTGTGCCGTCGCGGCCGTCGTCGCGCTCCCGCTGGCCATGTCCGCGTCCGAGGCGCCGTCCTCGCCGTCGGTCCCTCTCGCCCCGCCTGCCGCGAGCAGCCCCTCGACCGTCCCTACGCGGCAGGCGACTCCGGAACCGTCCCGGCCCGCGCCCAGCGAGAGCGACCGCCGCCGCGCCCCGGTCCCCACCCGCGCACCGTCCGCGGCACCCACACCCACACCTTCCCCCGACCAGCCGTCGCGGGAGCCGGCCAGGACGGGAGCCACACCCACGGAGCGCGGCGCGCGCTGAGCCTGCGCACGAGCGGGGCCGTGGCGCGGAGGCGAGGGTCAGCCGAGGCACCCGGCGTGGCGGAGGAGAGTCAGCCGAGTGCCCGCAGCCGCAATTTCCTCGGCCGTACCCACGGAGCGCGGGCCCGCGTTGAGCATGCGCACACCGTGCGCTCGGCGCGGTGGGCGAGGGTCAGCCGAGGCACCGGCGCGGCGGAGGACAGTATGCCCGCGGCCTCGACTTCCCTGACCGCACTCACGGACCGCGGCCCGCGTTGAGCCTCCGCACGAGCGGCGACCCGGCGCGGCGGGCGAGGATCAGCCATGGCCCGGCGCGGCGGACGCGGGTCAGCCAAGCCACCGGCGCGGCGGAGGACAGTATGCCCGCCGCTTCAACTCCCCTGGCCGCGAACGGAAACGGACGCCCGCCGAAACCAACTTCCTTGCTCCGAACCCCTGCAAGGACCGGCGCCCGGCCCGCTCACGACGATTCGCGCACCACGAGTTCGGTGGGCAGGACGACGTGCCGGCGCGGTTCCTCGGGGTCGCCGATCTCCTCCAGCAGGATGCGGGAGATCGTGACGCCTATCTCCTCGACGGGCTGACGCACGCTCGTCAGGGGCGGGTTGGTGTGCCGGGCGATGATGGAGTCGTCGAACCCCACCACCGCCACGTCGTCGGGGACGCGCCGCCCCTGCCTGCGCAGCTCGGCGAGGGCGCCCGCCGCCATGACGTCGGAGGCGACGAACACCGCGTCCAGAGCGGGGACTTGTTCAAGGAGTGAACGCATGGCCGCCTCGCCGCCCTCCTCGGTGAAGTCGGCAGGAGCCACGAGCCGGTCGGGGGTCTCGTGCCCCGCCTTCTCCAGCGCGTCACGCCATCCCTGAAGCCGGCTGCGCGCCACGTCCATGTCGAGCGGGCCGCTGATCGTCGCAATCGTCCGCCGCCCTCGCGCGAGCAGGTGCTCGACGGCCGCGGCGGCTCCGCCCGCGTTGTCGGAGTGCACGTGGCTGAGGGACTCGGCGGGGGAGCGGCGCCCAGCCAGCACCGTGGGCAGCCCCATGTCCTCCAGCAGCCCGGGCAGCGGATCGTGCTCGTGCACGGAGACCAGGAGCACACCGTCGACACGCCGTTCCGCCACCGACTCGGTGAGCTGGTCCCGCTCGGCCTGGTCGCGCACGAGCACCAGTTGGAGCTGCGTCCGCGTCTCCGCGAGGGCGGTGCTGACCCCGCGGATGACCGCCGAGAAGTACGGTTCGGAGCCCAGCCGGCTCTCCGACTCCGGGATCACCAGGGCCACCGAGTTCGTCCGGCTCGTCACGAGCCCCCGGGCGACCGAGTTCGGCACGTACTTCAGTTCGTCGATGGCGGCGAGCACGGCGGCCCTGGCCTTCTCGCTGACGAGCTCCGAGCCGTTGATGACTCGTGAAACCGTGGTGCGTCCGACACCGGCGCGCGCGGCCACGGTCTTGATGGTCGGGCGTTGCCTGCCCCCCATGGCGCCTCCTCGCTGACGCGCTGCCCCGACGGCTTTCACCTGCGCATTGTGCCAGACCCCGAGAGCGCACCCCGAAAGGCCGAGGACGCCTGCGCGACATCTTTCCGCAACGAACTGGATTCAACTTCTTGACAGGAGCCTTTCACGGCGGCCACGCTTCGGGCCTCCGGGTGGGCACGTTCCCATCGCCGTTTGGGAACGTGCCCACCCGGACAAACCGGGCCTACGGAGCGGACCGTGGCGCTCGAACTCCGGTGCGTCAGCGCCGCCGCTAGGAGGACGAAATGGGCAAGGCCCGAAGGAAGTTGCGTACACGAGTCGTGGCCGCCGTGTCGGTCGTGTCGGCTCTCGGTCTGGTCGTGGGCTGCGGAGGCAGTGACAACGGGGGGACCGGCGGAGGGAAGAAGGACGGCAAGGTCACCATCACCATGGGGCTGTTCGGCGTCATGGGCTTCAAGGAGACCGGCCTGCTCGACAAGTACATGGAGGAGCACCCCGACGTCACCATCAAGGCCGACGTCGCGGGTGACGAGCAGACCTACTACACCGCGCTGCAGACCCACCTGGCCGCCGGCAGCGGCCTGAAGGACATCCAGGGCATAGAGATCGGCCGGGCCAAGGAACTGTCCGACACGCAGAAGGACAAGTTCGTCGACCTGTCCAAGGTGTCCGGCACGGACCACTTCCTCCCGTGGAAGCAGAGCCAGGTCACCACCGCGGACAAGAAGGTCATCGGCCTCGGCACCGACATCGGCCCGATGGCGGTCTGCTACCGCAAGGACCTGTTCGAGCAGGCGGGCCTGCCCACCGACCGCGACGAGGTCGCCGAGCTGTGGCAGGGCGACTGGGCCAAGTACGTCGCCGCGGGCAAGCGGTTCAAGCAGAAGTCCAAGGACGGCAAGGTCGCCTTCATGGACAGCTCCAGCGGCCTGTTCAACGCCATGATCTACGGCCACTCCGAGCAGTTCTACGACAAGAAGGGCGAGTTGATCTACAAGTCCAACCCTGTCGTGAAGGACGCCTGGAAGCTGGCCTCCGAGGCCGCCACCTCCGACCTCACGGCCAAACTGCGCCAGTTCCAGCCCGGTTGGGACCCCGGCCTGGCCAACAGCACCTTCGCCACCACGGTCTGCCCCGCCTGGATGCTCGCGCACATCAGCGAGAAGGCCGGACCGGCGAACAAGGGCAAGTGGGACGTCGCCAAGGCTCCCCAGGGCGCCAACTGGGGCGGCTCCTTCCTCGGCGTGATGGAGAAGAGCCCCGTCAAGAAGGAGGCCCAGGAACTCGTCGCCTGGCTCACCGCCCCCGAACAGCAGGCGTACCTCTTCAAGAAGATCGGCAACTTCCCCTCGTCGCAGACCGCGCTCGGGATGCCCGAAGTCGTCGACGCCAAGTCCGACTACTTCAGCGGAGCGCCCATCGGCAAGATCTTCGGCGCCGCCGCCAAGGAGATCCCCGACGAGCAGGTGCTCGGCCGCAAGGACGGCACCATCAAGGACATCTTCTCCCAGGGCCTGACCCTGATCGAGGCGCAGAACAAGAGCCCGAACGAGGCGTGGAAGACCACGGACGGGCGCATCGAGAAGGCCGCCGGCTGACCTCGGGCACCGCTGCCCACCCGCGGAGCCGCCCGGCGCCCCACGCACAGCCTGCCTGGGCCGCCGGGCCCCTGCCCGCCCCTCCCACCCTCCAGGAAGGACGCCTTCCGGTGGCCATCTCCACCTCCACACCCCCCGACGGTGCCCCCGGCACCGCCCCGCCGGCCGGGACCGGCACCGGCGGGGAACGCCAGCGGCGGCGGACGCTGCTGCACCGCCTCGACGTCCGCGGCGCCCCGTACGCCTTCGTCGCACCGTTCTTCGTCGTCTTCGCCGCCTTCAGCTTCTATCCGCTCGTCTACACCTCGTGGATCTCCCTGCACCGCGTCGAGCTGTCCACCCTGAACCTCATGGAATGGGTCGGCTTCGACAACTACACGGCCCTGTGGGAGGACGACCGCTTCTGGAACGCGCTGCTCAACACGTTCACCATCGGCGTCCTGTCGACCGTGCCGCAGCTGATGATGGCGCTCGGCCTCGCGCACCTGCTCAACTACCGGCTCCGCGGCTCCACTTTCTTCCGCGTCGCCGCCCTGACGCCCTACGCCACCTCGGTGGGCGCCGCCGCCCTCGTGTTCACGATGCTCTACGAACGCGACTTCGGCATGATCAACTGGGCGCTGAGCCTGGTCGGCGTCGACAACATCGACTGGGAGAACAACAAGTGGGCCGCGCAGACGGCGATCTCCACGATCGTCATCTGGCGCTGGACCGGCTACAACGCCCTCCTCTACCTCGCCGCGATGCAGGCGATCCCGCGCGACCGCTACGAGGCCGCGGCCATCGACGGCGCCTCGCGGTGGCAGCAGTTCCTGAAGGTCACCGTCCCCGGCATCCGCTCCACCATCGTGTTCACCATCGTCCTGTCCACGATCGGCGCCACCCAGCTCTTCGGCGAGCCCCTGATCTTCGGCCAGGGCCCGAACGGCATCACCGGGGGAGCGGACAACCAGTACCAGACCCTTGGACTGCTGCTGTACGAGGAGGGCTGGAAGAACTACCAGATGGGCCGGGCCGCCACGGTCGCCTGGGCGATGTTCCTGCTGCTCATCGCCCTGTTCGTCGTCCAACGACTTGTCAGGCGCGTCCTCGCGCGCAGGGCCTGACCGGGAGATCCCCATGACCACAGACAGCATCCCGGTCCGGGCGGCGGAGGCACACCCCGGGACCGCGCCGACCACACGCAAGAGCACCGCGCCCGGCGGACAGGGCCGGCGGCTCTTCCGGCACCCGGGCGCCGGACGTCAGCACCACGCGGGCCCCGTCGCCTACATCCTCCTGGGAATCGCGGCCCTGTTCTCGCTCTTCCCGCTCTACTGGACGATGGTCGCGGCGTCGAGCGACAACACGCGGGTCACCCAGACACCTCCGCCGTTCCTGCCGGGACCGCACCTGCTGGAGAACCTCGGCAAGGCCTGGCAGGACGCCGCGCTGGGCAAGGCCATGCTCAACAGCATGATCGTGGCCGGGGTCATCGCCCTGTCCACCGTGCTGTTCGCCACCCTCGCCGGCTTCGCGTTCGCTAAGCTCCGCTTCAAGGGCCGCAACATCCTGCTCATGCTCGTGATCGGCACGATGATGGTGCCGCCCCAACTCGGCGTCGTCCCCCTCTTCATGATGATGACGGAACTGGGCTGGGGCCAGAAGCTGCCCGCCGTCATCTTCCCCACGCTCGTCAGCGCCGTCGGGGTGTTCTTCATGCGGCAGTACCTGAGCGAGGCGCTGCCCGACGAACTCGTCGAGGCCGGCCGCGTCGACGGTGCGCACTCCCTGCGCATCTTCTGGAGCATCGTCCTGCCCATCGCCCGGCCTCCCATGGCCGTGCTGTTCATGATCACGTTCGTGCACGCCTGGAACGACTTCTTCTGGCCCTTCATCGTGCTCGACATGACCAACCCCACGGTGCCCGTGGCCCTCACCCAGCTGAGCGCCGGCTACGTACGCGACCAGTCTCTGATCATGGCGGGAGCCCTCCTCGGCACACTCCCGCTGCTCGTCATGTTCGTCGTCTTCGGCCGTCAGATCGTCGGCGGCATCATGCAGGGAGCCGTCAAGGGATGAGCACCCCGCCGCCCCCTTGCTCCCACGGCCCGCCGGAGCCGGCCGCCCCCGCTCGCCCCTCCCGCCCGCAGTACATCTGGAAGGACTCACGTGACCACCGTTACCCGACGTGTCGCGCCCGCCCCGGAGAACACCGCCGCCGTCCGCTTCCCGCAGGGATTCACCTGGGGCACCGCGACCGCCGCGTACCAGATCGAGGGCGCCGCCTCCCTCGACGGTCGCACCCCTTCGATCTGGGACACCTACTCGCACACACCCGGCAGGGTGCGCAACGGCGACACGGGTGACGTGGCCACCGACCACTACCACCGCTGGCGCGAGGACGTCGCGATCATGGCCGACCTCGGCGTGAGCGCCTACCGCTTCTCCCTGTCCTGGCCGCGCGTACAGCCGACCGGCCGCGGCCCGGCCGTCCAGAAGGGGCTCGACTTCTACCGCGCCCTGACCGACGCGCTGCTGGAGAACGGCATCGAACCGGTGGTCACGCTCTACCACTGGGACCTGCCACAGGAGTTGGAGGACGCGGGCGGCTGGCCGGAGCGCGTCACCACCGACCGCTTCGCCGACTACGCCGCCCTGGCCGCCCACGCGCTGGGCGACCGGGTGAAGACCTGGACCACGCTCAACGAGCCCTGGTGCAGCGCCTTCCTCGGCTACGGCTCGGGAGTCCACGCACCCGGGCGCACCGACCCGGTCGCCGCGCTGCGGGCGGCGCACCACCTCAACCTCGCCCACGGCAAGGCCGTTCAGGCACTGCGCGCCGAACTTCCGTCCTCCGCGCGGGCGTCCATCACCCTCAACATCCACCACGTGCGCGCCCTGACCGAGGCCGCCGAGGACCTGGACGCGGCCCGCAGGATCGACGCGCTCGCCAACCGCGTCTTCACCGGCCCGCTCCTGGAGGGCAGTTACCCGCAGGACCTCTTCCAGGACACGGCCGGCCTGACCGACTGGTCCTTCGTACAGGACGGCGACACCGCCACGATCCACCAGCCCCTGGACTTCCTGGGCGTCAACTACTACACACCCACCCTCGTGTCCGCCGCCAGGGGCGAGGCCAGTCACGGGTCCGACGGCCACGGGGCCAGCGAGCACAGCCCCTGGCCGGGCGCCGACCAGGTCGCCTTCCACCGGCCCGAGGGCAGCACCACCGCGATGGGCTGGGCCGTCGACCCCAGCGGTCTGTACGACCTGCTGATGCGGCTCAAGGCGGACTTCCCCACCATGCCCCTGATGATCACCGAGAACGGGGCCGCGTTCGACGACTACGTCAACCCGGAGGGCGAGGTGTCCGACCCCGAGCGCATCGCCTACCTCCACGGCCACCTGTCCGCCGTGCGGCGGGCGATCGCGGCCGGCGCCGACGTGCGCGGCTACTTCCTGTGGTCGCTGCTTGACAACTTCGAGTGGGGCTACGGCTACAGCAAGCGCTTCGGCGCCGTGTACGTCGACTACCCGACCGGCAAGCGCATCCCCAAGGCCAGCGCGCGGTGGTACGCCGACGTGGCACGCACCGGCAGCCTGCCGGCGGAGGCAGCTCAGGGCCGCTGATCCGCCCGGTAGGACGGGGCCCGGTCTCGGGTGGCCCGGTCTCGGGCGCGGATGAACGGCGGGTGCGCGTACCGGCGGACCCGCCGCAAACGCCTCGCGGCCGACGGCGTACCTGCCGCAGAGCGACTCTCGGCGGGGCGCTGTGGTGTGGTGTCCCCTGTGTCAGAGGGCTCAGAGTCCACAGCGCTCAGAGGCGGATCCCGGGCCCGGGATGCCGGGGAGCCGGGGCCCGGGATGCCGGGGAGCCGGGGCTCGGGGAGCGTGGGGCGCCGGGGCTCGGGAACCCAGGGCTTGGGGAGGGCGGCGGACTCGCACCGTCTGTGGCGCGTGCTGCCGGACCCGGACCGGACCGGACCTGGAGTGACCCGGACGCGGACCCGGACCGGATGCGGACTGACCCGGACCCGGACCGGACTCGGAACGGGCGCCGAGGGCGCCGCCCGCCCCGCCCGGGCCCGCGCGGCCCGCCCCCGCCCGGCCCACTCGCGAATCAGGGCGGCGCGTGTCCGTATTCGAGCACCCAAGGGCTCAGCTGTCCCGGCCCGCAGTGCCCGCAACCCTGGCTGACCAGCGCACTCGTCGCTCGCTGGTCCGCGCCGCGCGGACGGCACGGGCAGCGTGGGCCCGGGTGATCGGCGGACATGACCGGGTAGGCGGAATCACGCGATCGCCCCGTTTCCCTCGGGCGCGGCGGGCTACTCACCTGCACATGGAAAGACCTACCGCTCTGCCGCGCGGCACGATGACCAGTGACCACGACCTGCCGGCCCCCTTCAGGACCGGGAGGTCCGGACGGCCGCTTCGGCGACGACCGCGACAGCCGGTCCTGAGCCCGCTGCCCCGGCGCCGCCTCCCGCGCGCCTGCCGGGAGGCCGGAGCCGTCGCGCGAGAGGCGGCCTGACCACATGGACACCTCCAGGTCCTCGGCATCCGCGCAGTCGGCGCAGAGCGGCCGGCAGTCCGGCGACCGGTCGCCGAAGCGGAGCCCCCTGAATTCCGCCCTGTCCACACCGCTGCTCTACTTCTTCATCCTCGGCGACGTCCTGGGCGCCGGCGTGTACGTCCTCGTGGGACAGATCGTCGCCGCGTCCGGCGGAGCGGTCTGGGTGCCGCTGAGCGTCGCGCTGTGCCTGGCGATGCTGACCGCCGGGAGCTACGCCGAGCTGGCGACCAAGTACCCGCGCGCCGGTGGAGCCTCTCATTACACGACGCGGGCCTACGGGCCGTTCGCCGGGTTCATGGCGGGCTACTGCATGCTGGCGGCCGGCATCGTCTCCGTGGCCGCGCTGGCCCGCGGCTTCGCCGGTGACTATCTGACCGCGTTCGTGTCGTTGCCCGTCGCGGCGGTCGTCATCGTGTTCCTGGCGGCGCTCGCGCTGCTCAACGTGCGCGGCATCAAGGAGTCGACCCGTGCCAACGTGGTCGCGACGGTCATCGAGGTCGGCGGACTGCTGATCGTGGTCGTCCTCGGCGCGTGGATCGTGCTGCGCGGCGACGGACACGTCGACGCGCTGACCGATCTCGGCACCCCGCAGAAGGGCGCGGCCGCCGCCGTGCTCAGCGGTGCGGTGCTCGCGTACTACTCCTTCGTCGGTTTCGAGACGTCCGTCAACGTGGCGGAGGAGACGCGCGACCCGGTGCGGTCCTATCCCCGGGCGCTGTTCGGCGCCCTCGGCACCGCCGGACTGGTCTACGTGCTCGTCGGGCTCGCGGCGACCGCCGCCGTCCCCGCCAGCACCCTCGCCGAATCCAGCGGTCCGTTGCTGGAGGTCGTCAAGGCGGCCGGAGGCGTACCGGAGCGGCTGTTCAGCGCGATCGCCCTGGTCGCCGTCGCGAACGGAGCACTGCTGACCGGCATCATGTCCTCCAGGCTCGCGTTCGGCATGGCTCGGGACGGACTGCTGCCCCGTCAGCTGACGACCGTGCTGCCCCAGCGTCGCACCCCCTGGGTCGCGATCGCCGTCACCACCGCGCTGTCGCTGCTCCTGGCCCTCACCGGCGATGTCGCCACCCTGGCCTCCACCCTGGTGCTTCTCCTCCTCGTGGTCTTCTTCATGGTCAACACCGCGGCTCTGGTGCTGCGGAAGGACCCTGTCGACCGCACGTACTTCCGTGTTCCGATCGTCGTCCCGGTCCTGGGCGCCGCGTCCTGCATCCTCCTCGCGACCCGCGTCGAGGCCGAGGTGTGGAAGCGCGGACTCCTCGTCCTGGCGGTGGGTGTCGTCCCCGCCCTCGTCGCGGCGCGCCGGCACCGGCGCGACGACCGGGCCGCCCAGCCGGACTGAGCGAGCAGACCGGAGCGCGACGCTCCATCCGCCGACGCTGCGGAAGCGCCCGCAGGCCCTTCCGTCTGCGGGCGCACCGTGTGCCCAGGCCCACTGCTCCGGCGGCGGCGACCGCGAGACTGCACGTCGGGCCGCGACCAGCCCGCCGCCCGTCCTTCGTTCGGGTAGAGAACACCGCACGTGTCACCCGGTCGAGTGAGCGAGAACGGAGCCTGGTGCCGCCGCGCCGATACGGTCACGCGGTGACCTCGAACTCAACAGAAACGCGCCCCGTGCGCTCCGCCGAGGTGGGGACCTTCGTCGCCATGTCGTGGAGCCGCGAGACGCCGCAAGGCGCCATCCCCTACGTGCTCGCCTTCTCCCTCGGCGACGGTGAGAACGGTCCCGAAGGCTCCTCGGCCGCCGTCGAGCAGCTGATGCACAACTGCGGACTCTCCGTCGACGAGGGCCTGGTCGACGGCAGTTCCCGGCCGAGCATGCCGGTGCGCCTGCTGGTGGTCGACGGATCCGTAGTGCTGTCCATGCCGCAGATCAACGCGCAGATCGTCCCGTCGGACCAGTGGCTCGCGGTCGTCGCCGAGCGGGGGTACGCCTGTCTCATCCTCACGACGCGCACGTGGCCGGGCGGCGAGCTGACCGACAACGACGCGCTGGCCGCCTTCGCCAACGACGAGGAGACGCTCAAGCTGTCCGCCAACGTCGTCCTGCCGGCCCGCAAGCTGCGCGATCGATGACCCGCCCGCCGACCGCGGCCGTGGACTCACGGCGGCGGTCGGCGCCCTCCCGGCACAGGCGCGAGCGATGGCTCACGGCGCGTGCCGGTTCGCGACGGCGTGCTCATCTAGGAGTGCCCCGCGTCGTAGAGGGGAGTGCCCCGCACCCGCCTGAGCGGGTGCGGGGGGCACAGACGGGATCAGGGCTTGTAACCGAGGACGAACGTCACCGGGCTGCCGCTGGCCGGATTCCCCGCGGTGCTGGGCTTGGCGAGCGAGTAGACCGGCGCGTTCACGGCGCCCAGCGCGGCCAGTGCGGTCTGCTGGTCGCCGGCCGCCCCGTAGTACAGGTCGAAGCTGCCCGACGTGCCCGGCTGGCCCGCCACAGCGTCGACCGGCACGTCGACGTCGAGCAGGGTCCCCTGGTCGTAGGGTCCGGCGTCGGTGAACGAACCGCTGTGATGCAGCCACGGGCGGCCGGTCAGGGGGTTCGGCCCGGCCAGGCCGTCGTCGCTGGCGAAGACCACCCGGTCGTGATCGGCCTTGAGGGTGACGTACTCGTCCAGCGGCGTCGGCTCCACGTCCCAGTCGACGACCCGCCGGTAGACGACCGACGGCTGGTCACCCGGCGGTGCCTCGGAGGCGACGGTCACCTTCACGTCGTACAACTCGGGCCGCGAGGACGGGCGGTACTCATGGGTGACGGTGATCGGGTAGTCGGTCCCCACGAGCCGCACCACGGATTTCGCCGTGGTCGCGGTGGTGGAGAACTCGACGATCTCGGCGTTGTCCGAGAGCCCGTGGACGCCGTGGGACCAGCCGGCCCACTGTCCGACGCCCCCTGGTGGGGTCACCTCGATGCCCCAGCCCTCGCAGAAGCAGCCGGCGACGGAGACGCCCTCGTAGTTCGTCGGCTTGTGGCGCAGCCCGAGGTCGGTGGTGCCTACCCCGGCGCTCGGCCGGCCGCTGGGGGTGATCAGGTTGCCACCGGGCTGAACCCCAATTTCGACCTCGGTGGCGGCGCCTCCGATGCTGCCGCCGAAGAGACTCGTGTACTTCGTCTCCCAGCGACCCTCCTCCTCGTCCTCGTCGGGCAGGCCGTGGCTGATCAGCAGGGTGACGCGGTAGCAGTCTCGGCCGCCGATCCGCGTGTCGAGTGTCTTGTCCTCCTCGCGTGCGCTGACGTCGTCGGCGTAGCAGCGCTTGGGGATCTCCTGCCAGTCGACGACCCGGAAGGTGAGCCGCCGGTCGTCGTCCTGCATGGTCCGTACGGCCATGTTCCACAGCTTGGACGGATCGGCCTGACCCACTAGGTCCACCAAGTGCGCGCCGCCGCCGTGCACGGTGTACGAGCCGGACGCCACCCCTGTGTCGGCGGGAAGGCGGACGGTCTCGTGCGCCGGGCGCGGGACGGAGAAGGTCGAGTCCGAGCCGGTGCCGCGGAGTTCGGAGCACCAGACCGGGACGTCCTTGTCGGTGTAGTGCCAGTACGTGCCGTAGTCGGCCGCGCTTCCGCCGCCGCAGAGCTGGTAGTTGGCGATCCAGTAGTCGCTGAACTGACCGTGCGGGTCGCTGTGGTAGTCGTCCTCGATCATGTCGCGGATCTGGCTCTTGGCGTCCGGGAACCAGGCGTCGTCGATCCGTTCCCAGCTGCGCCGGATGGAGTCCCTGCCGAGCCGTTCCTCGAGGAACTCGGCGAAGATGAACGTCCCGTACTGGTGGCCCGACCCGAAGCCGTCCTGCTGCGTGAGGTCGACGCCGGGCCTCTCGAAGTAACTGTCCAGCGCCTTGGCGTACTTGGCGTTGCTGGCGGCCGGCACGGTGCTGTCGTTCTGCATGGCCTGGTGAGCGGCCCACTCGGCGCTGCCTTCCATCCAGGCGTTGACGTCGCGCGGGTTGAAGACCAGCCGGATGCCGATGTAGCCGTACTGCATGGTGTGGAACAGTTCGTGCCTCGGCAGGTAGAACTCGTCGGCCTCGTCGCCGGCGCCGTGGTCGGTGCCGATGTGGATGATGTTCGCGTCGGCGATCTCGTACGGCTGGACGAAGCCCACGCCGCTGTCCACGTGCGTCGAGCCGAGGAAGACGGCGACCTTCTTGTCGGTGTCCTCACGCGGGTGGTAGCCGAGGTCCGACGTGTACGTGGACCACGACACCTCCAGCGAGCGGGAGAGACGTTCGACGTAGTTGGGCACGCCGTTGCCGGCCACATCGCCCCGGGCCGGGTCGCCGGCGCCGTCGTAGGTGTCGACGTCGCGCTCGCCCGTGGTGCGGTAGAAGACGGAGAAGTTGGCCGTCTGGTGCAGGCACTGGAAGTCGCCCGGCAGACTGGCCTGTTGGCACTCCGCGGTCGGCGTCGGAGCGAGCCGGAGCGAGGAGCGGTTGATGAAGGGCGCGAGGAGATCGGCCCGGTCGAGTTCGTGCTTGACCGAGTCGCGGACCGGATGGTCCAGGCGGGCCAGCTCCCGGCCGAGCACCATGGCGAGGATCTGACGCTGCTCCTGCGGCACCTTGGTGGTGTCGCGGTACGGAGCGGGTACGCCGCCGAGGTAACCGAGCGTCGCGTAGGCGTGGTTGACGAAGGCCTCCTGGTTCAAGACCCCGCTCTGCAGGTCCTCCAGGAGGGCGCGGATGCCCGGTTCGAAGCCGGCGTAGCTGACGGGACCGGGCGGCTCGGGTGGTGTCTCGCCCGGCTGCTTGTTGGTGAGCGGCTGCGGATCGAACTCGGGAACCTCGTACTCGGCCCGCGCCTTGGACCGCGGGGCGAGAGCCGACTTGGCCGCGGGGCCGCCGTCGACGGTGGAGGTGACGGGTGCGTCGTCGCCGGACGGCGAGTCGGCGGTGGCCGGCACCGGGAACGCGCCGACGGACAACAGCAGGGCGGCGGTGACAGCGAGCAAACGGCTGCCGTATGTGGTGCGCGCAGGTCTGTGCCGTGAGCCGGGCACGAAGCGCCACATGGCGAGTTCCCCCCAGAATCTCGACGGCCCCCGCGGACGGGACGTCCGGTCGGGCGGCCGCTGGGTCAAGTGGTGCAGGGGGAGGCTAGGGGATGCGTGACTGACTCTGTCATGGCTCGGTCAGGCCATGGGCTGCTGGCTCGTGAGCACTAGGACCGAGTGGTCAGATCGGTGACGCGGGGTCGGCGAGCGGCGATGACCACGGGCCGGGCCGTTGCGGCGGTGGTCCGATTCCGACTTCGGCTCCATGGCCGACTCCCCGGGGAGGCAAGCCCAATAGAGCGGAGGCCAATCGAAGCGAGGCCGCTCGAGTCCGCCACCTTCGACCGCTCCAGCCGCTGCGGGCATCCCCAGGATCAGCCGTCGTCCAAGCCCTCGCCCCTGCCCCCCAGCCACTCCACCGCGTAATCCACTGCCGGAGCCAGCCGGAACAACCGCGCGTCCGCACTCCCCACCTGCCTCCGGTGCACGGCGCCCGTCGCCTCGTACGCTTCACCCAGTTCGCCGAAGGGGGAGGAGTCGAGCAGGACGTCGCGGTACTGGTACCAGCGGCGTCCCTGCGGGGGCGGGGCCGCGACGACGCACGAGTACGTGACCCGTGGCCGCCCGGGAGTGCGGTACTCGGCGAGATGGAAGGCGGTACACACGTCGTATCCGACACCCAGCAGCAGCACCTTGGCGTCGAGCTTCTCCAGCCGGGCCAGGGGGGATTCCTCACCCAGGTGGCAGTCCAGCGCGTGGTCGGCGGTGACGTAGGACGCCTCCGCGCCCACAGCGGCGAAGGAGCTCTGCGGATGAGCGCTGCGCACGGCGCCGTCCTGCCTCCACACACGCTCGGAGAGGACGCCCACGCCGAAGCTGGGACTGCGCGCCGGGTCGAACGCGGGCACCCCGGCCCGTTCCGCGTCCCAGGTCCGGTCCGGCACCGCGTATCCCCGTGTGCCGGGCCACCGGGACGGATCGGAGTTGTCGGGGGTCTGCGTGTAGACGGCGAGAGTGCCGGTGGGGCCGAGCACCTCACGCAGAGCGTCCACCACGGTGTCCACACCGCCGCGGACGGGCCCCAGGGCGTGCAGCGAGGCGTGTACGAGGACGGTATCGCCGGCGCCGAGTCCCAACCGCCGCATGTCGTGCACGAGTTCGCGCCGCTCGCTCAGCCGGCCGGTGACGACCGGCTTCCGTCGCACGGCCTCGCGCACTCCGCGGACGAGCCGTTCGCCCGCGGGCAGCAGTTCGCCGCTGCCCAGCAGGGTGGCCGTCGCGTCCTCGGTGTGTCCGCGCCAGGTGCCGTACTCGTGCCGGGCCCGCTCGCCGCCCACGCCGGCGGCGAGTTCGGCTCGCCAGAAGTCGGTGACGCCGAGATGGGCGTAGGTGCCCTGGAGCAGGGCGCCGGCCGGGCGGGGATCGGGTCGCCAAGGGGCGTGGTAGCGGGCGTCCGACGGAGGGCCGTGCAGCGGCACCAGGTCCAGGAGCGCGCCCAGTTGGACGTGCAGGAACTCGTGGACGAGGGTGAGCGCGAGCAGCACCGGGTCGTCGGGCAGCGAAGCCGCGATCGCACCATGGGCACGGCGGGCGGCGGAGCTGACCGCGGTGCCGTCCGGAGCGGGACACAGCGGCACCAGCGCCTGGACGCAGGCGGCCACGGCCTCGGCGTGCCAGGGGTGCCGCCGGACCAGGACCTCCCAGGCGCCCTCCAATGCCTCCTGCCACCGCAGGACCTGCTTGTCGTCGAGCGGGTCGGCGAGGGCGTGGCCGTGCACGTCCCGCAGAGGGCCGCTGTCGGCGAGCCACAGCTGCAGTACGTGTCCGTCGCAGACCGCGCGCACCACTGGCCAGCTGTCAGGCCGGGTGCCGTTCAAGAGGTCGGTCAGCCAACCCAGTTCGGGGCGCGCACCACGGTCCAACGAACCGAGGGCGCGGGCCAGCCCTTCGTCGAGGAACGGGTGCATCATGACCGCGTACCAGGCCCGCCGGTCCCGGTGGTTCAACTCCACCAGCCGTTGGTACACGCCGGCGACCTCGGCGGCGATGTCAGGCGGTCCCGTGGTCGCGGTACGGCGGAGCGCGTCCGCGAGGAGCATCCGTTTGCTGAGCTGCCCGGCACGGAGCCCGACCACGGCCCGCGCGCCACCCCTGGCCCGGGCGAGGTCGGCGAAGGTGGCGGGGCTGATGACGTGTGGGGCCAGGCCGCCCGAAGCCCGAGCAGTGCGTGAGCTGTTGCCGGTTGTCTTCACCCTGTCGCCTCCCGCCCCGATGGTGCGAGCCGAGCCACATCCCTGCGGAGCCGGTCGCCGATGTGGTCGATGAGTACGGCGAGGTCGTCGCAGTAGACGGAGGGCGCGGCGAACACAGGAGTGGAGCCGGGATGATACCGGTGTGCGTAGAGGCCTCCGCCACAGACGCTGGAGCGCGGGCAGGCCCGGCACACTGGTCCCAGCCCCGCCGTCCCGCGCTGGCGGGCGCGGAAGCCTGGGTGCGCGGCGGCGTCGGCGAAGGTGTCGCTCAGCACGTGCAGTCCGGTCGCGGGGGCTCCGGGATAGCTCGCCTTCAGCGAGTCCGCCTGTTCGAGGGCGCCGTCTGTCTCCACCACGACCAGGTCCACGGGCGTCAGCCCGATCGCCTCGCTTTGCGCGGTCCCTCCCAGCAGAAGCACCATGATCTCCTCGAACAGCCGGATGCCGGTCTCTCGCCGAGGCGCTCCATACCAGCGGTCGAAGACCGTGCGGAGCCAGTCCGCGTACGGCGTCGGGCCGGAGGGTGCACCGGGCCCCGGTGGGTGTTCGGGGGGCGAGGTCCGGGCCGCGAGCCCCGGAGGTGGGCTCTGCCATGTGCCGTGCGGGAGCAGCAGATCGAGGCGTGGCGGACTGTTCTCCAGCAGCGCCTCGTAGGTCTCGACGGGGTCCGTGGCGGGATCGACCACACAGAGGAGCCCGGCGTAGAGATGGCGATAGGCGGGCGAGGCGAGCAGCCGCAGGGCGCGCACAGTGTCGGCGTGACTGCCCCGGCCGTCAGCGCGGCGCCGGTTGCTGTCGTGGTTGGCGGCGGTCCCGTCGAGGCTGACTCCGACGCGTACGCCGTACCGGTCCAGGACGGGCAGCAGGGCCGGGTCCTCGACAAGCCGGATGCCGTTGGTCTGCATGGTCAGTCGCAGTTCGGCGACTCCGGCGAGGGCGTCGGTGAGGGTCTGTAAGAGCGCGGCGAGCCGTTCGGCTCCGACCAGGAGTGGTTCGCCGCCGTGAATCACCACGTCGACCCTGCGCAGCCCGTGTTCGCCGGCGTGCGCGGCGATGAGACCGGCGGTTCGGCTGACGACCTCCGGAGCCATCGTCCTCGGCCGCTCGCGCCAGCTCTGGTCGGCGGCCTCGTACATATAGCAGTAGGTGCAGGCCAGGTTGCACCTGCTGTGCACCTTCAGCAGGAACTGCCGGAAGGGAACCGTCTCCTGACGGTCGTCCGGTCCGGCGGTCGGGAGGCTGGTGGCGGGCATCGGCATCGGTCGCTCTGGTGCGTCGGCGGAGTGAATCCCAGAATCCTAGGGAGTCGGGGGCCGGACCCCGACAGCGGGCACGGTTAATTACGCCGTTCAGGTGGTCGGAGGTTCAATGTCGGAGTCGAGACGCTTGCCGGCGAGTACGGCACGGGTGGTCGGGTGGGCGTCGCCGAGGGTCTCCTGGGCACGCCGGACCGCTTCCTCGGCCAGCGCGTCCGCCTCCTCGGTGCGTCCGATGGTGCGCAGACTGAGCGCCAGGTTCGAGGTCACTCCGATGGCGTCGTAGTGGTCGTCACCGAGGATGTCGTGGAAGTGCTGCCGTGCCTTGCGGTCCCATCCGGCGGCCTCCTCCGTGAAGTCGGCCAGGATTAGGTCGTTGGAGTGGTTGATCATGCAACTGAGGCTGTAAGGGTGCTTTTCGCCGAGAATCCGGGTCATGTGGTGGAGCGCCCGGTGAGACAGCTGGCGGGCCTCTTCTCCGCTGCCCGTTAGCCGTCGGTAGACGGAGACGTTGTTGGCGCAGGCCAGTGTGACGGGATGTTCGTCCCCCAGGTACACGCCGTAGCGTGCCATCGCGCGCTCGGCCAGATCCCGGGCGCGATGGGTGTCGCCTAGGGCGGCCAGGTCGCTGGCGAGGCCGCATGCGGCGGCGAGGGTGTCGGCATGCTCGGGTCCGTGGGCCTTAACATGCCGACTGTAGATGTCCTCGTCGATCTCCTTGGCCTCCTCGTACTGCCCCGCCCTGCGGAGGGCCACGGCGAGGTTTCTCCTTGTGCGCAGGGTGTCGGTATGACTGTCCTTGAGGGTCTGCTCGTACAACCGGACGGTGCTGCGCAAAAGTTCCAGCGCTTTGTTCAGACTGCCGGTCTCCCGCATGTCACGGGCGTAGTTGCTGGCGAAGAGCAGTGAGTAGAAGTTGTCCGGACCGCGCGCCTCACGCTGCTGTTCGTAGGCGCGTTCATGCAGTTGTAGCGCCGCTCGACGATCGCCGGCCAGATACTCCGACATGGCCAGGTTGCTGGTGTACATCAAGGTGCGGGCATGGTCGTCACCCAGGACGCGCTTCGCCCCTTCCAGGGTCCTGCGATCCAGCTCGCGAGCCTCCTGGTAACGGCCCAGAGCACGCAGATCCGCGCCCACGTTGCCGGCGGCGGCGAGAGTGTGGGCGTACTCCGGGCCCCTGGTGCGGTGGAACCGCTCGAAGGTGTCGAGGTCCACCTCGTAAGCGTCGTTCAACTTGCCCTCGGAGCGCAGGGCATTACCGAGCTGAGTGCGCAGCATGAGAGTTTGCGGGTCGTCTGTGGCGCCTACCCCGGAGCGTTCCCAACGGGACAGGGTGCGCTCTGCGAGGTCGCGGGCGTCACTGTGAAGGCTTCGCTTCCACAGGTAGCGCACCGAGTCGGTGATCCATTTCCGGACCTCCGGCTCCGGGTTGTCCGCAGCGTGGGACGGCCAGAGATGGGGCAGCAGTTCCGCGTAGCGGTCCCAGTCACCGGGGACATCCGGGTCGCCGGGGTTGGCGTCGACCAGTGCCGCGTGGACCACGCCACGCACCCGCGGTGTGCGTTCCGTGTCGACCTGGTCGCGGATGACGGCCTGGACCAGCCGGTGGACGGTGAGCGTCTCGCTGCTCTGGTCGCTCTTGGCCAGGCCGAATCGGTTGATGGCGCGCACCATCTGGGCGATGGCCATCTCGTCGCGCGGCTCACCCTCCGGGAGCGTCAGCGCCTTGGTCACGGCCTTGCTGTAGAGGAGACGCAGGGGAATGGGATCGGGGCCGAAGAAGCTGCAGATTTCCAGCATCTCGGCCGCGGCCAGGTTGACGCGCCGCAGTTCGTCCACCGCGAGGCGCCAGGTCGCCGCCGCCGAGTGGGGATAGTCCCGTTCCGGCAGCTGGGTACTCTGCAATACCTCGGTCAGCCGGTCGCGGAGCAGTTCCAGATAGGTGGCCACCGGCATGCTGCTTTCGCTGAGCCATACGGCGGCCTGGGCGACGGCGAGTGGCAGGTCTCCCAGCTCCTTGGCGACATCCTCGGCGTCCGAGTCGGTGAGACCGGTGTTGAGGCGGTGCAGCAGGTCGGTACTTTCTTGGCGCTGGAACACCTCAACTTCGACAAGCCCGGCGTCGTTGACCCATGTGCGGTCCCGCGAGGTGAGCAGTACGTGGCCGCCGGGCGGTCCGCTGGGGATGAAATCCGCCAGCTGCTCGGGTCGTCCGGCGTTGTCGTACACGAGCAGCCATCGCCCGAACGGCTCCCCACGTCTAAGGGCCCGCAGGACCGACTCCGCCGTACTGGTCACGTCCTCGCCCCGTTCCATCTGCAGCCGTGGGGCGAGGTCGGCGAGGGCGGGACGGATCAGGCCGGGCTGGGCCGCCGGCACCCACCAAACCACGTCGTATGCCGCTTTGAATCGGTGCGCGTACTCCTGCGCGATCTGCGTCTTGCCCATTCCGCCAAGGCCGTAGACGACCTGGGTGGTGGTGCCGGCGGTGAAGCCGTCGCGGAGGCGTTCCAGGAGGATTCCTCGGCCGGTGAACGATACGTTGCGCGATGGGACGCGCTGCACCTCGGGTGAGGTGCCGGGGAAGGGCGGGAGTACTCGTGAAGCGACCCGGGTGTGGCCCTGGCCGGTGCGCGACGGCCGGACCGGGCCCACCGCGGCGAGGAGCTGCGCTTGGGCCTGGTGGGCATCGCTGTGGGTGAGGTCCACCACGGCGTGCTCGGCGGGGTGATCGGGTTCCGACCCGACGCGCTCCTGGACCCGCACCGCCAACAGGGCGGTTCCCTCGATCGTATCCAAAGCGCCGAGCTGGTTCCGTATCTCCTCGGCTCGCCGCTGGGCGATGTACTCGGGAGACAGCAGGGCAAGAACCCTGCCCCGCCCCTCGACGGCCGCGGTGATCTCGGGTACAGGCGCGCCCGAGGGTTCCGCGGTGCTGTGCAGGGAGACCTGGTATCCAACTGCTTCTAGGTGGACTGCAGCCCACTCAGCCCACATCCGGTTGCTCGGCGCGTAGCTGAGAAGGATGCGGGGTGAGGACGTGCGCAAGCCGTAGCGATACTCGGCCTCCAGACGTTCGCGTTCTTCTTTGGGCTGAGGGACGAGCGCGGTGATCTCGTGCGAGGTGATCCAGGCGGTGAGCCGTTCCAGCGCTGCCAGCAGCGTGCCCGGTTGGGAGGGCCGGTCCTTGACCGTGGCGAGTATTTCGGTGAAGGCGTAGTAGGTCCGGTACGGAATTTCGACATCGCCCCAATACTGCTCGCGCTGTTCTTCGTCGAGCCACGACAGATGGGGGTCGAAGCGGGCGCGGGCCAGGTCGCGCCCCCACTCGGCCAGGTCGTGCTCGTTGCCCTCCACCCTCATGGGTACGGGCAGGATCCTGATGGGGTGCTGCCGTGAAGCGGCCACCGAGGCCGCGGCTTCCAGCCCTCCCTCGATGCTCTGGTGGTTCAGCACGAAGCCGTCGACGAGGACGTCCGGCATCAGGATGGTGCAGATTCCCGAGATGTCGCTGACGCCGGTACGGCTGTCGATGAGTACGTAGTCGTACGACGCCTTCATCTCCTCGCGTAGCGTACGAAGGAATGCACCACCGCCCCAACGTTCGTAGAAGTTACGCCAGTTGAAGTTTGTTACGTCGGCGGAGTAAGACGGCGACATACGTCCTGCGGGCAGGAAGTCGAGGCGGCCTGCGGACGGCAGGCGTAGTTCCAGACCGGTCGTGTAGGCGCTGAGGCGGGCATGGGAGCGCAGCTCGTCCTCTTCCATCACGGCGATTTCACCGGGTGGTTCGGCCGAGCCCGGCCGCATCACCTGTCCCACGAAAGCCTTCATCATGTTGATCAGGCCCTCGGTGTCGCGCAGCGTGGGATCAATCAGGAACGGACCGAGGTAGCGGTGCAGGCCCGGAGCCTCCAGGTCCCAGTCGACCAGTAAGACCCGTTTGCCGGTGCTCGCCATGATCCAGCCCGCGTTCACCAGGGCCATCGTGCGGCCCGTGCCGCCCTTGTAGGAGTAAAAGGTGACGATCGTCCCGGTGCCCCCAGCCTCGGGCTCAGTGGTCATCGTGTCGGTCCTTCCGCAGGAGTGGGCGGCCGGGCGGCTGCGGCAGGTCGCCGATTGTCGGTGAGGGGGACGCGGGGACCCTCAGTCCGGGCAAGGGAGGCACCGGTGGGCCAGCGGGCAGTCGGCGGGGGGTGGCGTTCTCCATCAGCCGACCCTGAGCCACACTGATCATCACGGACAGACTGCTCGCGAAGTTGTCCTTAGCGACCTGAACCTGGAAAAGCGGGTCGACCGGGTCGTTGCGTCGCATCCAGTTGCGGCGGAAAACCGCCTGTAAGTCCGTCCACAGTTGCTCGTCGCCTGATTCGTCGTCCGACTCATGGCAGGGCACGAGGACTCCGGTGACCGGGTGGTAATGCTTGTCGTAGTCGGACAGTGGATGCCGGTACGGCACATCTCGGGCGGCCCACGCGTCGATGAGCAGGACACTGGTCTCGTTGTTCGCCAGCGCGTCGTCCAGCCGGTCGCCGAGGTCGCTGCCGACGACCTCCAGACTGGTGGTGCATCCGCCGTCAATGATCACGCGCTGGGCACTGTGGGCGACAGTCGGGTGCACGGGCGGGTGGTACGGAGTCCACTCAAGTGGAGACGCGCCGTAGTACTCCTGGCGGTGGCGACCCTCGGGCAGGAACCTCGTGGCACCGGCGGCCACGAACACCCGTACGTGTCCGGTGATCCCGTCGGCCGACTCGGCCAGAGGGCTTCTCTTGAAGGGGCTCGCCACGTCGTCCAGGTCGAGATCTGGGGTCCGGGGTAGCCGAAACAGCTCCGCGACATGGTGCACGCGCTTGGCGATCAGGCCCAGCACCGTGCGGTAGGCGGAGTCTCCGGGGCCGGTACGCAGCAGGCTCATCAGGCCGTACTCCAAGTATTCCCTGCCCATGGCGGGCTCGAAGTACTGATACCGACTGAGTTCAGCAGGCATCGCGCCGCGCAGGGGCGACCACAGGACCGGTATGAGCGCGGGCACGTCGATGTCGGTCTGATCCCGGTATTTTTTCACCCGGGTCTGGAAAGCAGCCCACTCTTTACCGCAGTAGAGGCTGTTGAGGTAGGCGGGGGAGCACAGGGCGACCATGGCCCGGCATTGTCCGACCGCCCGCCCGAGTTTTCTCTGCCAGTCGTCCCCGAGACTGATCCGCTCCACGTCGCGGAACGGCAGCTCGCCATGGACCTCAACGCCCAGCAGGCCCAGTTCGGCGATCAGATCCTCGTAGAACCGTCCCACGAACGCATCGTGGTCGTCCCGGCGCGCATAGCTGAGGAAGAAGTACGGCTCCCGTTCCAAGGACACCCCCCGCCGCCCCGTCCGGTCGACGGCATGACGCCGTACCGGGGATACGTACGTGGCATCGTGGCATCCCGGCGGTCAGCGGCCCAGTCATCGTGGGGCGACGGGCGGGAGTTGGCTCAAAGGCGCCTGTCAGGCGTCAGAGGAGAGCGGACGCGAAGGCAGCGAAGCGCTCAGCCGGGGGACGCCGAACGTCCTGAAGCACGTGCCTGAGCACTGTGTCCGGCAGGCCGCCCAATTCCTCCAGCGAGAGATCTGAGACATCGACCAGAACCGAGGGGAACTCGGATTCCAGCGTCCCTGCAAGAACCGAGACGCACTCGGGTTCGCTCGTTCTGGCCAGCACGTATCGTGCCTTTCTGCTTGGTAGGTCTGCCCGCGAAGAGGTCGGGGTAGCGACGAGTAACGGACAGCGAGCGCCTAGAGCCTAACGGAGCCCGCTGCAATCGGACACGGTCGGTAATGGCGCATTCTGGACCGTATTTGAGACTGTGCACCAGGTGTCGCCAATCGGCCACACGGGACACGCGTGGATCCTGTGGCTGTGACTGTGAGGTTTCCCGCACACCTATTCGGGCGCAATGTCGGACGTGTGTCAGCGCTCCTGCCCTCTGAAGCAGTTGCGTCAGCGTGCCCCATCTGCGCCGGGCGGCCCCCTCCACTGCCCGCGGACCCAGGGCGGAAGGGCCCTGCAGGACGACGATCCGTCGCATGGCAAGAGGGGGCGAGGAACACGAACCTCCGCCGCATCCTGACTTTCTTCTCGTGTCCTGAAGGCTGTGCCCTCTCATCCCGCGTGCAGAACACGAAAGCGACCGGTATCCGCCGGGTCTCGATCGACGACCTGGACCGGTGCCCACGCCCATTGCCACACGCTGATACCCGGCGTGCGAGAGAAGCTGATCTGCCCGCGCGTGCCTTCGGTGGCGACGCGCGACCAGGATTCGGCCACGCGCGTCCGCTCCGCGCCGTGTGAACGCAGGGCATCGGCAAGGACGAGGACCGTGTCGTAGCCCTCGAAGGCGACGAAGGACGGGGCTTCGCCCAGCCGCTCGCGCAGGGTTGTTCGGACGCGTGTCCCGAGAGGGGGCAGGGTCTCGGGCAGATAGCGCAAGAACGGGATCCCGCTGCCGGCCTCGCCCAGGAGCGTCGCCCATTCGGCGAATTCCGGCTGCCCGGCAGGCGCACCGATCAAGAGGTCGGCGAGGCGTTGGTCCCGGCGGACCGCCCGCACCAGCGACACGGCCGGTTCCGGATGGCCCACGAGAAGAAGGAGAGCCGTCGCGCCACTGCGGACAAGCTCGTCACAAACGGCGGCAGGGGTGAGGGCGCGCGCGTCGAGCTCACTGACGGTACCGCCACGCGGAATGAGGTGGTCCCGCAGGATGCGGGCCCCTGACGCCCAGTAGACGCTCGGCTCGGCTGCGACGGCGATACGGCTGTGTCCCGCGGCGAGAAGAAAGTCGGCGTAGATCCGCCAGCTGTGGGACTGTGCCGGTGCCAGGCGCGCCACCCACTCCGTCGGCTGATCGGTGAGCGCGTCGAGAACCGCCGACGAGCAGAGGAACGGCAGACTCTGGAAATCCGCCCTCGCGGCGACGGCGCGGGCCACGACGCTGTGATATTCCCCCGCCAGGGCGACCACCCCCGAGTCGGCCAGATCGTCCACGGCCGCCGCAGCCTTCTCGGGGTCGGCCGCGGTATCCCGGACCTCCAGTTCAAGAGGCCGTCCGGCGATGCCGCCGGCCATGTTGACCTCAGCGACAGCCAGTTCGAGTCCGGCCAGCACATGCCGGCCCGCCGCCGACCAGCCAGGCCGGGACAACGGGACGAGAGCACCGATCCGGACGGACGATGCCTCAATGGGCTTGTTCCTGAGCACTGTTGGCGGCGTGGTCATGCGCTGACCTCTCCTCTGTGACGATGCGGCTGCGAGGTGCCCGGCCCCGGGTTGACGTGAGCGGGGGTACGTGTCCGCCTCGCCCCCGTGCGGCTGGTGCACCTGGACAACCATGCCCCACACCGCATCCACCCCGGTCGTCGACGGGCAAGTGGTCGCGCCTCGGCAGAGCAGGCATGGCGGTGGCCCGTTGTCCCGCTTCACTGCGGGTAGGGAAGGGCGTCGGAGGATCCGAGGGCTGAGGCGGCGGCGTCCAGAGGCTCGCGGCGACAGGCAGCGCGCCCGAAGGGGTTGTCGGCCGACGTGCGGCGGCACTGCCTGCCTGGACGACTGCGACTAGGATCAACCAAGACATCGCGTGTCGGTCACCGGCTGGGTGAGGCATGGAGGTGTCGGGACATGCCTTCGGAGGCATTCCATGTCAGTCGAGTTGAACCACACGATCGTCCACGCCCGGGACAACCGGGAGTCCGCGGAATTCTTCGCGAACCTGCTCAGCCTTGAAATCACCGCCGAGTGGGGCCCGTTCATCGCGGTCGGCCTGAGCAATGGCGTCACACTGGACTTCGCCACCATCCCTGCGGACAGCATCACTCCGCAGCACTACGCCTTCTTGGTCTCCGAGGAGGAGTTCGACGCGGCGTACGCGCAGATCAGGCAGCGCGGCATCGAGCACTACGCCGACCCCCACCGTAAGCACCCCGGCACGATCAACCACAACGATGGTGGTCGGGGCGTGTACTTCATGGACCCGGCCGGCCACGCCATGGAACTCATCACCGTGCCGTACGGCGGATGGACTTCGTGATCTGATCTGCCGAGGGTCGCGCTCCAACGCCGAGCGCGGCCCTCGACCACCGCTGCGCCTTGGCGTCATCCAAGCCGGCGGCGCTCTGTCACACCTGCCTGGCGAGCATCCGAGCCGGGCGCTGCACGGACAGCAAGCGGCCGACAGCACTCGGCGTTCATGACTGCGTGCAGTTGAGCCAAGATCGCAGCGGCACGCCTGACGAGCGAGTGGCGCTCCCATCGCATGGTTCGCTACGCGAGGGCACCGTCATACCCGCCCCTAAGCCTCCCCTTCGCCGTAGAAGCGCACATAGTCGACCGTCATCGTCGCGGGCGAAGGTGTCGAGGCGTCGGGAGGGCCGGGCCAGTCGCCCCCTACGGCGACGTTGAGCAGGAGGTGCATGTCCTGCTCGAAAACCCAGTCGCGAGGCGCGGGCAGCTTCGACGGCGTCAGAGTGAAGTAGGGCTCTCCGTCGACGGACCAGGTGATCCGATGCCTTTGCTTGTCCACGGCGTAGGTATGGAACGCCTTCGAGGCGTCGGCCGGGAGGGTCGTGGAGTCTCCGATCCCGTCCTCGTTGAAGTAGGTCGGACCATGGGCCGTGCCGTACACGGTTCGTGGCTCTCCGCCGACTACTTCGCAGATGTCGATCTCACCCTGACCGGGCCACTCGACCCCGTTGTTGCCGAGCATCCAGATCGCCGGAAGCAGTCCCCTGCCCGTGGGTATCTTCGCGCGGATCTCCACGCGTCCTTGGGTCAGGGCGACCTTTCCCTCGGTGGTCAGACGTGCCGACGTCCAGTCGCAGAACTCCTGCGTGTAGCACGGCAGTTCTGAGCCCTTGGGCGCCGGCCGTGCGGAGATCAAGAGGTGACCGGAACCGTCGAGAGCCGAGTTCCGCGGACTGTCCGTGTAGTACTGCAGTTCGTTGTTGCCCCATCCCTCGGCGTCCCGGTTCCCGGTCTCTGTGTTCCAGAATTTTCCGGACGGGCGTGCGGCCGCCGCACCGTCGAACTCGGCCTGCCAGAACGGCTGCTTCTTGGCAGACGAGGCCGGGGCGTCGGCAGGGGAGCCACACCCGCCCAGCAGTCCGCCGAGCGCGAGCACGAGCGCCAAGCGTGTACGACGGTTCAACGCGCTGCTCCTGAAAGGCGATGGAAGGACGGTGAATGTAGTCCATTCATCGCCGTGTAGGTGACCGGGCCCGGGACGAACCAGGGCCCTGTACACACCACGTACCTTACAAAGCACCCGTTGCGCAGAGCGCGTCGCTACCCAGCCTGCTGCACCTTCGCCTTTCCCTTGTGGGCGTCGGCACCGCCGCTCCTCAGTGGTGAGTGCGGCGGTGCCGACGCCGCTTCTGTCAGGGGGCCACGGCCCGCCCGGTCTGCGGAGAGATCCTGCCGGCGCACAGGCCCTTGCTCGCCAGCGTCTGTGCGATGCGCGGTATCGCCGCCAGGGTGTTGGCGGACCACTCGTGCATGAGGATGATCTGGCCGTTCGTGAGCCGGGCGTTGGCCTGCACGATCGCGTCGGTGCTGGCGCCGTTCCAGTCCTGCGAGTCGACGTCCCAAATGATCTGTGTCAGGCCGTACTTGGCCTCGACCGACCGCACCGTCGCATTGGTCTCACCATAGGGAGGTCGGAAGAGCTTCGGCGTCCCACCGCCCGCGTTGGCGATGGCCTGCTGAGTCCGCGAGATCTCTGAGTCGATCTGCGCCTGGCTCTGCTGGGTCAGATGCGGGTGGGTGTAGCTGTGGTTGCCGATCCACATGCCGGCGCTGACCTCGGCCCGTACCTGGGCGGGGTAGGCGGCGGCGTACTGGCCTTCGTTGAACATCGTGGCCCGCAGCCCGTACTGCCTGAGCGCGTTGAGCAGGGCCGGCGTGTAGGCGTTGGACGGGCCGTCGTCGAAGGTGAGTCCGACGTAGCCGGTGCAGGCTGCGGCGTGCGCCGGGGCGGCTTCGGCGGCGGACGTGACGGTGCTTGCCACAGCCGTCGCGACGACGGCGAGGCCCGTGGCCCAGATACGTGGTTTGTTGCGCATGGAGTGGGTTCTCCTCGTGCTGGTGGTGTGGCCGCGGTGGGGGTTCATCGGACGGCCGACTGGCGTGAGGGCCGTGAGGGCCGTGAGGGCCGGGGCGGCGGCTGACGCCGCTGGTGCCGCCTGGCTGGGCAACGGGGGTCCGGGTGGCGGCCGCCTGGCATCGTCGCCGAGTCGCCGAGTCGCCGAGTCGCCGAGTCGCCGAGTCTCCGAGTCGCGAAGTCGCTGGTCTCTGGGCCCGGCCCTGGGACCGCTACATCACCCGTACACCGTGATGTTGGAGTTCCCGCTGCTCTGGTAGCCCTCGGTGGCGAGGATCATGTAGTAGTTGAAGCTGCCGAGCCTCATCCCGTAACGGGCCCACGCGTCGAAGTGGTTGCCGGTGGTGATGGTGCCGCCCGTCCTCTTCGACTGCCGGACGCTCCAGTACTGGTTGAAGGTCTTGGTGCCTTCCACGGAGGGGGCGTTGTAGCGCGTCGTCTGGTAGATGTCGTAGGTGCCGCCGTCGGTGCTGACGCTGCTCTTGTACGTACCCGTGGGCCGGTACGTGCCCCAGTTGTCGACGATGTAGTACTCCACCAGGGGATTCGAGGTCCACCCGTACAGCGCCAGGTATCCGTTGCCGGACGGGCTGAAGCCGCCCGAGTAGTTGACGGTCCTGCGTCCGCCGTTGCTCCAGCCCTTGCCGGCGACGAAGTTGCCGCAGTTCCTCCACGAGGTGCTGTAGTTGCCGCCCGAGCCGAGGGTCATGGAGACCGAGCCGCCGCCGTCGGTCCAGAACGAGTAGTAGAAGCCGTTGTTGGTGCCGGTCTGGTTGGTCGTGATGACGGTGGCGGCGTGGGCGGTGCCGGGCAGCAGCAGTCCGGAGGCGGTGGCGCCGAGCGCCAGGGCGCCGGCGCGGCCGATGAAGCCCCTGCGGTTCATCGGGTGGGCGAGCGGCTTGTCCATGTCCATGGTTCCTCCTGGTGAGGCTGGTGGGGGTGCCAGGTGGCGAGACACGTACGCGGAGTCGAGATGGCCAGAGTGAGGCCGACCGGGCGATCTGTATGGCAGGTACATGCCATATGCGGGTCGGACTTGTGCGCCTTGAAAGGCCCGATCGCTGGTGAGTATGCGCCTGGCTCCGAACGGCGGTCAATGGCAATGTTTCCGAAACTTCATCGAAACTTGTTGGCGAGCATCGCAGGCAAGCTCTCGAAATATTTCGGGCTTGCATCGGCCGACGAGATGGAAGCTTGGACTTTCTTGCCGACAGGCGGATGGACAGATAGGACGACAGTCCGGGCTTTGGCTCATCGCGGGCCGGACTGCTGACGTCGAGGTCAACTCGCGGGAACCGCCGACGAGTCCGCAGTCTTCAATGCGCCGTTGCGTTTCCCGCTGGCTCCTGTGAGTGGAATATGGCGGCCGGGACGCTGTCGCTCAGGGCCTTGTACCCCGCCGGGTTGAGGTGGAGGTGGTCGCCCGTGTCGTAGGCCGGCAGCAGTCGGTCACGGTCCTGCGGATCGCCGACCGCCAGGTCGAAGTCGATGACGGCGTCGAACCGGCCGCTGGTGCGGATCCACCGGTTGACCGCCTGCCGGGCGGACTCGCGGACGCCCTCCGGGGCGTCGTAGACGTTGCCGCCGAACGGGGTGAGCGTGGCGCCGTAGACGCGGATGCCCTGGGCGTGGGCACGGGCGATGATCTGCCGGTAGGCGCCGATGAGTTGGGCCGTTATCTGCTGTGCGTCCGCCTTGGATGTGCCGGCGGTGCCGATGTCGTTGACGCCCTCGAAGACGATCAGTCGGTTCACGCCGCTCTGGGCGAGGACGTCGCGGTCCAGCCGGGCGAGCGCGTTGGGGCCCAGGCCGTCGTGGAGCACGCGGTTGCCGCCGGCCGCCTCGTTGACGATCGCGATGTCGTCCGTGCCAACACGGGATCTGAGGCGGGTCTGCAACTGGTCCGGCCAGCGGTCGTTGCCGTTGGTGGTGGACCCGCGGCCGTCGCTCAGCGAATCACCGAGGACGACGGTGGCCGAGGTGTGCCGCTTGGACCACACCTCGAGCCCGCTGAGGAAGTACCAGTGGTCGACGGCGGTTGCGCCGGACAGCTCGCCGTCGTCCAGGTGGTCACCGGCGAGCATGTAGGAGGTGGTCCGTGATCCGGGGTGGGAGGTGATGGACGTGGATGCCTGCCCCCGGGCGAGGTACAACGTCACGGTGAGGTTGGCTCCCGGACGGACGTCGAAGTCCAGCGGGTCACTCACGGCCTGGGCGCCCTGGGGGATGTCGAACCCGGGTCGGCCGCCGAACGTCACCCGTCGGGTGCTCCCCGGTGTGATCGCGTCGACGCCTGCTCTTCCGTCGGCCGGGAGCGCCACCGAGGCGGCGGTGATGGGCAGATCGCTGCCGCCGAAGGCGTTGGAGAAGCGCAGACGCAGGCGGTTCCCTCCGACCGCGACGTGCACGGTCTGGCGCAGCGTGGCGTTGTCCAGTACCCGATCGGCCTGGGTGAACGGCGCGGGCGGCAGGTTGCCCGGCTCGGTCAGCTGGGGCATGGACGCCCAGGTGTCCACCCAGTGGCCACCCGCGGACGTCGTCGCGACGGACCGAGCGGACGGGGGTCTGTCGTTCCGCGTCTCGTGTGTGCTCTGCGTCTGGTTCAGGGCGAGGCCTGCCGTGACGACGGCCGCTGCGACGGTGCTTGCCAGCGAGGGCATGCGCTTCATGACCGAGGGATCCCTTCAATCGCCTTGCTTACGGGGCTATGTGCCGTTCCTGGTGCTGCCGTTTGGTGCTCGTCGCGCCCGGGGGGGGGG
>NZ_JBSGZN010000025.1:0-121201 GCF_053611025.1 Streptomyces sp. NPDC054842 | reverse complement strand
GCGGGCCCCCCGCGGCCGCCCCGGGGGGGGGCGCCGCCGTACGAGCCGTGCGGGCGAAGGCGTGCCGGGCGGCCGCTAGGAGGCGGCGGCGGCCACCTTCAGCTCCACGGTCAGCGTCGCGCCGCCCGTGGTGGTGACGCGGAGCAGGAAGGTGCCGGCCGTGTCGTCCGCGTACAGCTTCGGCAGCTTGAGGAGGCCGTTCGCGTCCGTCTTGAGACCGGCGAGGGTGCGCACGGTCTTACCGTCCGCGTCCTTGAAGTAGGGGCCCTTGTCGTTGGCGGTGGCGTCCTCGGCGGACGTGACGAGCGTGGCGGTGGCCTCGACGCCCTTCGCGACGGCGCCCTTGTAGGTGGCCTTGACCTCGACCTGGTCCGCGAACTCGCCGCCCGGCGTGCAGGTCAGCGCGGTGTCCGCGGTGCGGGCGAGGGCGTCGGCCTGGCGGGCGGTGACGGTCGCCCGGTAGTCGACGCCGGTCACCGAGCGGCCCACGACGGCGGTGCGGACGGTGAAGTCGCCCGTCTTCTCCCCGGCGACGAGCGCGGGCGCGGTGGCCTTGCCCGCGCCGTCGGTGACGACCGTGGCGACGCTCTCACCGCCGGAGAAGGTGGCGTCCGTGTCGCCGACGATGGTGAACCGCACCCGGACCTTCGCCACCGCCGTGCCCGACTTGGTCTCGGCGCGCGTGCTGATCCTCTTGGCGAAGGTGTCGCCGGCCGTCGCGGTGAGCTTGCCGGTGCCGGCGTCCTCCAGGTGGTCCACCGTGTCGGTGGGCGTGGCGGGCGGCGGGGTCGGGGTGGTCGGCGGCTTGCTGGGCGTGCCGGGCGTCGTCGGCGGCTTGGCCGGGGGCGACGGGTCCGCGGGCTTGTCCGGCTTCGGGTCGGGGCGCGGGGTGACCGGAGCCGTCGGAACCACCGGGAGGACCGGGTCGTCGCTGCGGTGCTCGGGCAGCGGGCCCGTGCCGTCCGGCACCTCGTTCGTGCCCTTGCGGTAGGAGTTCAGCCACGACAGGACGGTGTGGAGGTACTCCGACGAGTTGTTGTAGCTGAGGATCGAGGCGTTCATCTCCGACTGGACCGACATGTCGTGGTCGAAGCGGCACAGGTAGTGGCCGGCGGCGAGGGCCGCGTCGTAGATGTTGTTCGGGTTCTCGACACCGTCGCCGTTGCCGTCGCGGCCCGACCACTCCCAGGTGGACGGGATGAACTGCATCGGCCCGACCGCGCGGTCGTGGCGGGTGTCGCCGTCGTACGCGCCGTTGTCGGTGTCGGAGATGTTCGCGAAGCCCTGGCCGTTGAGGACCGGGCCGAGGATCGGGGAGTACGTCGTGCCGCTCGCGTCGACGCGGCCGCCGCGGGCGTGCCCGGACTCGACCTTGCCGATCGCGGCGAGGAGCTGCCAGGGCAGGTTGCAGCCCGGCTTGGACTCCCGCAGCGACGCCTCGGCCTTCTTGTAGGCGTCGAGGACGGTCGCGGGGATGTCCGACTCCGAGTCCGTCCCGGTGCCGCCCTCCGTGCCGGGGGACGGCTGGGCGGTGGGGCTGTTGAGCGGCGGGAGGTCCTTGTAGTAGGGCGAGTTGCCGGTCGCGGTGCCGCCGCCGGTGCCGTCGGCCGAGGACTCGGAGCCCGTCGCCTGTCTGCCGGGGTCGTCCGCGGTCACTCCCGGAGCCTGGGAGGCGGACAGTGCCGCCACCGCGGCCGCCGCCACGGCGGTCGTCGCCGCTCCCTTGCGCAGCCTGCCGAAATGCGCCGCCATTGAGTGAACCCCTCCCGTGGCCGACCCTCGCGCCTCGCGCGCTCTTCTCGTTCCCCGCCGTGCTCCCCAGCACGGTGACGCAGGTGACCCTACGACAACTTCCGTCGCGCCGGGAGCCGTTGACGCCCGGTATTCACCGGTTGGCCACATACCCGGTGCTCGCGGGCCTCCCGCGGGCGGCCCGCCCGGACATTCTCATGCGTCCTTCATACTGGGCGGGCGATCACCGGGCGCCACGACGGGCGTTCGACGCCAGGCGCAGGGGGACGACTTGCCTTTCACTCTCAGCCACGCGGCGGCCGTGCTGCCCGCGGTACGCGGGGACGGGACCGGGCGCGGCAGGCTGGTGCCCGCGGTCCTCGTCGCCGGTTCGTTCGCTCCCGACATGACCTACTACGCGGCGAGTGTGCTGTCGGGCGCGATGGAGTTCGGCGAGGTCACGCACTCCTTCACCGGCGTGGTCACCGTCGACGTGCTCATCGCCTGGGCCCTCGTGGGTCTGTGGCTGTTCCTGCGCGAACCGCTGGTGGCGCTGCTCCCGCGGGCCCGGCAGGGGCGCACGGCGGCGCTGCTGCACTGCGGGACGCCGCGCGCGCGTCCGCGTCCCTCGCTGCTGCTGCGGTGGTACGTCTCCGCGGTGCTCGGCGCGCTGACCCACGTCGTGTGGGACGCGTTCACGCACCTCGACCGGTGGGGGATGCGGGTGTTCCCCGTCCTGGGCCGGGAAATCGCCGGGTCACCGCTGTACTGGTACCTCCAGTACGGGGGTTCCGCGGTGGCGGCGGTCGTGATCCTGGCCTTCGTCGTGGTCGCGTTGCGGCGGACCGTCCCCGGTGAGCCCGTGGGCGTCCCGGTGCTGTCCCGGGCGGACCGCAGGCTGGCGGTCGCGGTGCTCGCCGCCTGCGCCCTCGTCGGGGCGGTGCAGCGGGCTTCGCGGTGGTGGGCCTACTGGGGGGCGGACGCGAAGCCCTGGGAACTGATCCCGACCGTGTGCTTCGGGGCCGGTGCGGGGCTGGTGCTGGGGCTCACCGTGTACGGCGCCGGAGTCCGGCTGCGCCGCCCGGCACCGCCCCACCCGACCGAAACCCCGGCGGAACCGACCCGGACGACCCCCTGAGCGACGGCTGGGCGGGGCGCCCCGGCGGGGCGGGGACCCCTGCATCCGCCTGAGGTGCTTGGGCGGACCTGCCTGCCGACTCGGCACGCTCGGGCGTGAGCCGGGCGGGCCCATTCCCCGCGCGGGGCCTGCCTGGCGACTCGGCGCGCTCGGGCGGAAGCCGGGCGGGCCCATTCCCCGCGCCGGGCGCCTTCGGGCACCCGGATACCCGGCCTACGGCACGTACCCGCGCCTGCGCCGTGCCTCGGCCCGGGCCGCGACCGTGGTCGTGGTGGCGGCGCGGACCAGGACACGACCCAGGTGGGTGCGCCTCAGGCCGGTCCACGCGTGGCGTGCGGTACGACGTCCCGCCGCCGGGAGCAGGGTGCGCGGCCAGGCCCGCCACGGACCCCGGAGGCGGCGACGCAGGTCCCGGCACCGCCGGGCCACCGCCGTTCCGGTCAGTGCCTCGGCGAGGGTCCGCGTCTCGTCCTGCCGTCCGTGGCCCGCCGCGAGGCAGGTCGCGTCCGTGCCGCCTGCGGGTGTCCCCCGGGACCGGGCACGGCGCCGGGTCCTCTCCCCCGCCCTGCGCAGCCGGGCGTGCAGCCCGGAGGCGCGGTCGTGGGACGGGCGGCGCCTGGACGTCTCGCGGCGAGGCGTGCGCACCCGGGCGGTACTGGCCCCGGCCGCGAACACCGGGGCCGGGGCGAGCAGTCCCGCCCCGAGGGCGACCGCCGAGAGAAGGGGGGTGGCTGTCGCCGTCCGACGCGGGAGCATGCGTATACCCATGCCCGCATCCTTACGGCCCCGGCGGCCCAAGGGCGCTTTCGCGGGGGCCGGGCGGGTGACACGCCGGTCAGACGCCTTTCCCGGCGTCGGGACGGGAGACGCTGCCCCCGTCACCCCGGTGACTCCGTCGGACCGGCCGACATCTTCCTGCCGGAAGGGGTGACCTCCGGGACCGGTCCGGCACCGACGCGGGGGCCCGTTCCAGCCGATCGGGAATCGCCCCGCATCCGTCCAGGGACAGGACCCGCACACGAGCCGGTCCCGCTCCCACGCTGCCCGACCGCGCCGCCCGTCCGGCCCTGCCCGGCCCGGCCAGGGCATCGGCCCAGGTGCCCGGCCGGAGCCGCCGACCGGAGGGAGGCCCTGCACCCGCGCAGATGCCGATCAAGGGCCGCCCGTCCGTGCCGGGCCCGCACCGGCGCCCGCCGGTCCGGGCCCCGGATCGCCAGTGACCCCGGTCTCCCGGGGCTAGTGCGCCGCCGATTCCCAGTCCGCGCCCGAGCCGACCGACACGTCCAGCGGTGCCCGCAGGCTCACCGCGCCCGCCATCTCGCGGCGGACCAGTTCCTCGGTCGCGGCGCGCTCGCCGGGGGCGATCTCCAGGACGATTTCGTCGTGGACCTGGAGCAGCATGCGGGACTTCAGGTCCGCCTCGCGCAGCGCCCGGTCCACGTTGAGCATCGCGATCTTGACGATGTCGGCGGCCGTGCCCTGGATGGGCGCGTTCAGCGCCATGCGCTCGGCGGCCTCGCGGCGCTGCCGGTTGTCGCTGTTGAGGTCGGGCAGGTAGCGGCGGCGCCCGAAGAGCGTCGCCGTGTAGCCCGTGGCACGGGCCTCGTCGACCGCCCGGCGCAGATAGTCGCGTACGCCGCCGAAGCGCTCGAAGTACGTGTCCATCAGGCCACGGGCCTCGCCGGCGTCGATGTTCAGCTGCTGGGAGAGGCCGAACGCCGACAGTCCGTAGGCGAGCCCGTACGACATGGCCTTGATCTTGCGGCGCATCTCCGCGTCGACTCCGGAGCGCTCCACGGAGAACACCTGGGAGGCGACGGTGGTGTGCAGGTCCTCGCCGGAGGTGAACGCCTCCAGCAGTCCCTCGTCCTCGGAGAGGTGCGCCATGACCCGCAGCTCGATCTGGCTGTAGTCCGCGGTCATGAGGGACTCGAAGCCCTCGCCGACCACGAAGCCGCGGCGGATCGCGCGGCCCTCGTCGGTGCGGACCGGGATGTTCTGCAGGTTCGGGTCCGTGGAGGACAGGCGGCCGGTCGCGGCCACCGTCTGGTTGAACGTGGTGTGGATGCGGCCGTCCGCGCCGATCGTCTTGATCAGGCCCTCGACGGTCACGCGCAGCTTGGCCTGCTCACGGTGCCGGAGCATGATCACCGGCAGTTCGTGGTCGGTCTGCGCGGCCAGCCAGGCCAGGGCGTCGGCGTCCGTCGTGTAGCCCGTCTTGGTCTTCTTCGTCTTGGGCAGGCCCAGTTCGCCGAAGAGGACCTCCTGGAGCTGCTTGGGCGAGCCGAGGTTGAACTCGTGGCCCACGGAGGCGTGCGCCTCCTTCACGGCCTGCTGCACGGCGCCCGCGAACATCTGCTCCATGGCCTCCAGGTGCGCCCGGTCGGCGGCGATGCCGTGCCGCTCCATGCGGGCCAGCAGCGCGGACGTCGGCAGCTCCATGTCGCGCAGCAGGTCGGCCGCGCCGACCTCCGTCAGCTTCTCGCCGAACGCCCCGCCGAGGTCGAGGATCGCGCGGGCCTTCACCATCAGCGCCTCGGCCTCGGCCTGGTCGTCCGCGCCGAAGGCGAGCTGGCCGTCGGCCGCGGCGGCGGGCGCCAGCTCGCGGTTCAGGTACTCCAGGGTGAGCGCGTCCAGGGCGAACGAGCGGCGGCCCGGCTTCACCAGGTACGCGGCGAGCGCGGTGTCCATGGTGACGCCCTCGACGGTCCAGCCGTGCTCGGCGAAGACGCGCATGACGCCCTTCGCGTTGTGCAGGACCTTCGGCCTGGCGGCGTCGGCGAGCCATGCCGCGAACGCGTTCTCGTCCGTCTCGTCCAGCTGGGACGGGTCGAACCAGGCGGCCTTGCCGTCCGCCGCGGCGAGCGCGATCTCGGCCACCGAGCCCGTGCCGAGGCCCCACGCGTCGACGGTGGCGAGGCCGAGCGCGGACTCGCCGTGCTCGGCGAGCCACGGCGCGAGCTCGCCCGCGCCCAGCACCGTGCCGTCCAGCTCCACGCCGGGCGCGGCCGGCTGGGCGGCCTCCTCCTCCGCCGCTCCCGGGTCGACGGCGAACAGGCGCTCGCGCAGCGACGGGTTCCTGATCTCCAGGGTGTCCAGGACCAGTGCGACGGTCTTGCGGTCGTACGGCGCGCGCTCCAGATCGGTGACCGTCTTCGGCAGCTCGACGGCCCGCTCCAGCTCGGTGAGCCGGCGGTTCAGCTTCACCGACTCCAGGTGGTCGCGGAGGTTCTGCCCGGCCTTGCCCTTGACCTCGTCGACCCGCTCGACCAGCTCCGCGAACGAACCGAACTGGTTGATCCACTTCGCGGCGGTCTTCTCGCCGACGCCCGGGATGCCCGGCAGGTTGTCGGACGGGTCGCCGCGCAGCGCCGCGAAGTCGGGGTACTGCGCCGGCGTCAGCCCGTACTTCTCGAAGACCTTCTCCGGGGTGAAGCGGGTCAGCTCGGAGACGCCCTTGGTCGGGTACAGCACCGTGGTGTGCTCGGAGACCAGCTGGAAGGAGTCCCGGTCACCGGTGACGATCAGCACGTCGAACCCGGCGGCCTCGGCCTGCGTGGCGAGCGTGGCGATCACGTCGTCCGCCTCGAAGCCCTCCACCGCGAACCGCTCCGCGCGCATCGCGTCGAGCAGTTCGCCGATCAGCTCGACCTGGCCCTTGAACTCGTCCGGGGTCTTCGACCTGTTCGCCTTGTACTCGGTGAACTCCTCGGACCGCCACGTCTTGCGGGACACGTCGAACGCCACCGCGAAGTGCGTGGGCGCCTCGTCGCGCAGCGTGTTCGCCAGCATCGACGCGAAGCCGTAGATCGCGTTCGTCGGCTGGCCCGTCGCGGTCGTGAAGTTCTCCGCGGGGAGCGCGAAGAACGCGCGGTAGGCCAGCGAGTGCCCGTCCATGAGCATCAGCCGCGGACGGCCCGTGCCGGAGGTCTGCTCGGTCTTCTTCGATGCTGTTTCTGCCACGCCCCCGATCCTGCCACGCCCCACTGACAGCGAGAGCCGTCCGGGCCCGGGCGCCGACACCGTCGGCGGCGCGTGCGAGGATCGGACCCGTGCGAGGACCCGGCCACCGGGCCCCCGGACCGAGCGGGGACGAACACAGCGCACGCGTGCACGCGAAGGGGTCGAAGCGATGGCCAGCAAGCCGCCCAAGGGCGATCCGGTCCAGGACGCGCCGCAGGTCACCGAGCCGAAGCACGCGGCGGCGGGGCTGCCCGCCATCGGGCACACCCTGCGCATGGCCCAGCAGCAGATGGGCGTGCGCCGCACCGCCCTCACCCTCCTGCGCGTCAACCAGAAGGACGGCTTCGACTGCCCGGGCTGCGCCTGGCCCGAGCCGGAGCACCGGCACACCGCGGAGTTCTGCGAGAACGGCGCGAAGGCGGTCGCCGAGGAGGCCACCCTGCGCCGGGTCACCCCCGAGTTCTTCGCCGCGCACCCGGTCTCCGACCTCGCCGGCCGCAGCGGCTACTGGCTGGGGCAGCAGGGCCGCCTCACCCACCCCGTGTACCTCGCGGAGGGCGCCGACCGCTACGAGCCGGTCTCCTGGGAGCGGGCCTTCGACATCGTCGCGGAGGAGATCACCGCGCTCGCCTCCCCCGACGAGGCCGTCTTCTACACCTCCGGCCGCACCAGCAACGAGGCGGCGTTCCTCTACCAGCTGTTCGCCCGCGAACTCGGCACGAACAACCTGCCGGACTGCTCCAACATGTGCCACGAGTCGTCCGGCTCGGCACTGACCGAGACCCTCGGCGTCGGCAAGGGCAGCGTCCTGCTCGACGACCTGTACCGGGCGGACCTGATCATCGTCGCCGGCCAGAACCCGGGCACGAACCACCCCCGCATGCTGTCCGCGCTGGAGAAGGCCAAGGCGAACGGCGCGAAGATCATCACGGTCAACCCGCTGCCCGAGGCCGGCCTGGAGAAGTTCAAGAACCCGCAGACCCCGCAGGGCATGCTCAAGGGCGCCGCCCTCACGGACCTGTTCCTCCAGATCCGCCTCGGCGGCGACCAGGCGCTCTTCCGCCTGCTCAACAAGCTGATCCTGGACACCGAGGGAGCCGTCGACGAGGACTTCGTCCGCGAACACACCCACGGCTACGAGGAGTTCACCCGGGCCGCACGCGCCGCCGACTGGGACGACACCCTCACCGCGACCGGCCTCACGCGCGCCGACATCGACGCGGCCCTTCAGATGGTCCTCGCCTCCCGGCGCACCATCGTCTGCTGGGCCATGGGACTCACCCAGCACAAGCACGCCGTCCCCACCATCCGCGAAGTCGTCAACTTCCTGCTGCTGCGCGGCAACATCGGCCGTCCCGGCGCGGGCGTCTGCCCCGTGCGCGGCCACTCGAACGTGCAGGGCGACCGCACGATGGGAATCTTCGAACGGCCCGCCCCCGCCTTCCTCGACGCCCTGGAGAGGGAGTTCGGCTTCGCCCCGCCCCGCGAACACGGCTACGACGTCGTACGGGCCATCCGCGCCCTGCGCGACGGCGAGGCCAAGGTCTTCTTCGCGATGGGCGGCAACTTCGTCTCCGCCTCACCCGACACCGACGTCACCGAGGCGGCCATGCGCCGCGCCCGCCTCACCGTCCACGTGTCCACCAAGCTCAACCGCTCGCACGTGGTCACCGGCGCCCGCGCCCTGATCCTGCCCACCCTCGGCCGCACCGAGCGCGACCTGCAGGGCGGCGGGGAGCAGTTCGTGACCGTCGAGGACTCCATGGGCATGGTGCACGCCTCACGCGGCCGCCTGGAGCCCGCGAGCAGCCACCTGCTGTCCGAGCCGGCCATCGTGTGCCGCCTCGCCCGCCGCGTCCTCGGCGAGGCCAGCAGCACCCCCTGGGAGGAGTTCGAGAAGGACTACGCGACGATCCGCGACCGCATCGCCCGCGTGATCCCCGGCTTCAGCGACTTCAACGCGCGCGTCGCCGACCCCGCCGGATTCGCCCTCCCCCACGCCCCGCGCGACGAACGCCGCTTCCCCACCGCCACCGGCAAGGCCAACTTCACCGCCGCGCCCGTCGAACACCCCGAGCTGCCCGAGGGCCGCCTCCTGCTGCAGACCCTGCGCTCCCACGACCAGTACAACACCACCGTCTACGGCCTCGACGACCGCTACCGCGGCATCAAGAACGGCCGCCGCGTCGTCCTCGTCAACCCCGAGGACGCCCGCGCCCTCGACGTCGCCGACGGCTCCTACGTCGACCTCGTCGGCGAATGGCGCGACGGCGTCGAACGCCGCGCCCCCGGCTTCCGCGTCGTCCACTACCCGACCGCCCGGGGCTGCGCCGCCGCGTACTACCCCGAGACCAACGTCCTCGTCCCGCTCGACGCGACCGCCGACACCAGCAACACACCGGCCAGTAAATCCGTCGTCGTCCGTCTGGAACAATCGGCGACCGACTGAGCGTTTGCTCAGCGACAGCGATCCACGACGAAGTGATCCACGACGAACGGAGCCCGACCCGATGGGCGAGCAGCACAGCGTGAAGTTCCCGCAAGAGGTCCTCGACGAATACGCCGCCCTCGGCGTCGACCTGCCCGCGCTCTTCTCCGCGGGCCACCTCGGCACCCGCATGGGCGTCCAGATCCTCGAAGCCTCCGCGGACCGCGTCGTCGGCACCATGCCCGTCGAAGGCAACACCCAGCCCTACGGCCTCCTCCACGGCGGCGCCTCCGCCGTCCTCGCCGAGACCCTCGGCTCCGTCGGCGCCATGCTCCACGGCGGCAGCTCCAAGATCGCCGTCGGCGTCGACCTCAACTGCACCCACCACCGCGGCGCCCGCTCCGGCCTCGTCACCGGCGTCGCCACCCCCGTGCACCAGGGCCGCTCCACCGCCACGTACGAGATCGTCATCACCGACGAGGACGGCAAGCGCGTCTGCACCGCCCGCCTGACCTGCATGCTGCGGGGCGTGAACCCGGGCGACGCGGAGCGGGTGCGCTCGGCGGGCTGACCCCCGCGCACCCGCGACGACGAACGGGGCGGGACGGCACCCTTGCCGACACCCGCCCCACACGCTTCACTGTGCGCTGATCACCCCCCACAGGAGAACACCCGTCCCACCCAGCCCAAAAAGGGGTTCTCTTGACCGCCGTACGCGCCACCACCATGGCCCGCGCCAGTGCCGTCACCGCGGCCGCCTGCGCCGCCGTCCTCGCCACCGCACTGCCCTCCTCGGCCATCAACTCCTACAACGCCGCCCCCGCACCCGAGCGCACCGAAGTCGGCGCCCTCGTCGCCACCTGGGACAACGACGACAACCCCGCCACCCCCGACCGCGTCGACTGGGTCTGCTCCGGCACCATGATCGACTCGGGCACCTTCCTGACCGCGGCGCACTGCACCACCGACTGGCCCGACAACGTCCGGTTCTACGTCTCCCTCGACCAGGACGTACAGGCCGGACTCGACGCCGCCGCCCAGGCCCACCCCGGCGACCCCACAGCCCAGGCCGAAGCCGTCGCCGTCGAAGGCACCGCCCACACCCACCCCGCCTACCCGGGCCCCGCCGCCGACACCCACGACATCTCCGTCGTCGAACTGCCCGCCGCCCAGGTCCGCGCCCGCTGGACCTTCACCCCCGCCGCCCTCCCCACCGCCGGACAACTCGGCGCCCTCGGCCCGCGCGGACTCGACGCCACCGACTGGACCGTCGCCGGATACGGCACCCAGGAAGCCCTCAACGGCCCCGGCGGCCAGACCCACCCCGGCGGCGGCGTCCGCATGAAGGCACCCGTCTCCTTCGACGCCCTCAACGACGCCTGGGTACGCCTCGCCATGACCGCACCCCAGGGCAACGGCGGTGCCTGCTACGGCGATTCGGGCGGCCCCAACTTCGCCGCGCTCGACGGCCGACGCGTCCTCGCCGCCACCACCATCACCGGCGACACCCCCTGCTACGCCACCAACGTCGCATACCGCCTGGACACCCCCGGGGCGCGCGCCTTCCTCGCGCCCTTCGTGAAACTGCCGTAAGGCAGGGCCCCACCGGCCCGGCACGACGCCGAGCGCCCCTCCACCACGGCACCGCACCACCACGTCGACCGGCGCCGACTCCCCAGCAATCAGGGCGAGTCGGCGCCGCTCGCCATTCAGGAGCGCTCAACGAGAGCGACGCGAAAGCGAGTTGACGACCGCCCCCTCAACAGGAACGCCCGCGACCCCACCCCGGCGAGTCCGCCCGGCACGGCCCGCCCCCTTCCGGCACCTCCCACCTCGCACCACCGGCACCGCACACCCCGGGAACAACCCCCCACACCACCTCACCGACCCCCACCCCGGCCGCCCACCGAGACGAACACCCCCGCCCGCCGTAACGCTGCGTAACACAGACGCAATACAACATCACAGTTCCGGCCTCCCCGGGCAGCGCTCCCACCACCTCCCCCGGCCCCTCCGGACCGCCCGACACCCCGCCCGGCGCCACCCACGCCCACGCGCAACCGGAAGTGCGGATTCTCAAAATGTGGACTCCGGAGCTTTTCCGCCAAACCCGCCGAGACCCCCCGTCCGGGAAGTTCCCCCACCAGCACGTCATAACAAGAAAGTCACAAGCCAGCCCACGGCGATGCCGCCGCCCACAGACGGGCTTAGAGTCACGGCCAGTCACCGCGCCGCCGGGCGCGTCTGCAGCACGGCACCTGTACCACCCCAGTACGGCCCGGCGAGACACACGGCAGCTCAATGGAGCTGCTGCGCCAGGGAGAGGATTAAACGTGCGACACCGTTCTTTGGTCATACTCACCTCCGTGCTCACCACGGGAGCACTCACGCTGACCGCCTGCGGTTCGCGCGACGACGACAAGGGCGGTGACAACAGTGGCAAGAAGACCGAGGTCATCATCGGCGTCGACGCGCCGCTGACCGGCCAGAACTCCGCCACGGGCCTTGGCATCAAGGGCGGCGTCCAGATCGCCGTCGACGACGCCAACAAGAAGAACCTCGTCCCCGGCGTGAAGTTCAAGGTCGTCGCCCTCGACGACAAGGCGATCCCCGCCCAGGGCCAGACCAACGCCACCCAGCTCGTCGGCAACGACAAGGTCCTCGGCGTCGTCGGCCCGCTGAACTCCGGCGTCGCCACCCAGATGCAGCAGGTGTTCGCCACCGCCAACCTGGTCGAGATCTCCCCCTCGAACACCGCCCCCGAGCTCACCCAGGGCAAGAACTGGCAGACCGAGAAGAAGCGTCCCTTCAAGACGTACTTCCGCACCGCCACCACCGACGCCCTCCAGGGCGGCTTCGCGGCCGACTACGCCTACTCCACGCTGAAGAAGCGCAAGGTCTTCGTCGTCGACGACAAGCAGACCTACGGCGCCGGCCTCGCCAAGCTCTTCAAGGCCGGCTTCACCAAGGCCGGCGGCAAGGTCGCCGGCGAGGACCACGTCAACACCGGCGACACCGACTTCTCGGCCCTCGTCACCAAGATCAAGAACTCCAAGGCCGACCTCGTCTACTACGGCGGCCAGTACGACGAGTCCGAGAAGCTCACCAAGCAGCTCAAGGACGCCGGCGCCAAGATCCCGCTCTTCGGCGGCGACGGCATGTTCACCCCGACCTACATCGAGACCGCCGGCAAGACCTCCGAAGGCGACCTCGTCACCTCCGTCGGCCAGCCCGTCGACACCCTGCCCTCCGCCGCCGACTTCATCAAGAAGTACAAGGCCTCCGGCCTCAAGGGCGACTACGGCACCTACGGCGGCTACTCCTACGACGCCGCCACCGCCATCATCAAGGCGATCGGCAACGTCGTGAAGGACGGCAAGGTCCCCTCCGACGCCCGCGCCAAGGTCGTCGAGGAAGTCCAGAAGACCAAGTTCGACGGCATCGCCGGCCCCGTCTCCTTCGACGAGTACGGCGACACCACCAACAAGCAGCTCACCGTCTACCAGGTCGTCGACGGCAAGTGGAAGGCCGTCAAGAGCGGCACCTTCAACGGCTGATCCACACCGCCGCCAGGGCCTGTCGTTCGGATCAAGTCGGCCGTGACCGACGGTTCGTCCCGGCCGGCCCGAGCGGAATCTGGTGCGCGCAGCCGCAAGGCGCAGGAGGGAGTCGACGCGGAGCGTCGGCGACCGACGACAACGCCGCGGATGTGCGTGCCAGACCCCGCGACACCGGCCTGATCCGGACGACAGGCCCTTAGCACCACCACAGGGCCGCGCGGCCACTGACCACACGTCACCGCGCGGCCCGTTTCATACGCCCTGCTCAACTCTCCCCACCCACATGGAGGCCATGCGGTGAACACCCTGCCGCAGCAGCTGGCCAACGGGCTGTTCCTCGGCTCGATGTACGGGCTGATCGCCATCGGCTACACGATGGTGTACGGCATCGTCCAGCTCATCAACTTCGCCCACGGCGAGATCTTCATGACCGGAGGCTTCGGCGCACTCTCGGTCTACCTGTACGTCCTGCCCAACGGCACATCCATGTGGATAGCCCTGCCGGCGATGCTCATAGGCGGCGGACTCGTCTCCGTCCTCATCGCCGTCGGAGCAGAACGCTTCGCCTACCGACCACTGCGCGGCGCACCACGCCTCGCACCCCTCATCACCGCCATCGGCCTCTCCCTCGCCCTCCAGCAGGCCGTCTTCAACTGGTACCCCGACGCCAAGACCGACCGCACCTTCCCCCAGCTCGACTTCGGCCCCTGGCACATCGGCGACATCCGCATCCAGAGCGGCGCGGCCTTCGTCATCATCGCCGCCCCCCTCTGCATGGCCGCCCTCGCCCTCTTCGTCCGCCTCTCCCGCACCGGCCGCGCCATGCAGGCCACCGCCCAGGACCCGGACACCGCCCAGCTCATGGGCATCGACACCAACCGCATCATCGTGATCGCGTTCGCCATCGGCGGCTTCTTCGCCGCCGTCGCCGCCGTCTCCTACGGCCTGCGCTACGGACAGATCAAGTACGACATGGGCTTCCAGATGGGCCTCAAGGCCTTCACCGCGGCAGTCCTCGGCGGCATCGGAAACATCTACGGCGCCATGATCGGCGGCCTCGTCCTCGGCCTCGCCGAAACCATGGCCACCTCCTACATCGACGGCATCCCCGGCATGCAGCAGCTCGGCGGCGGCGGCTGGTCCTCCGTCTGGGCCTTCGTACTCCTCATCCTCGTACTGCTGTTCAGGCCACAAGGCCTAGTCGGCGAACGCGTCGCGGACAGGGCGTGAGCACCATGGCAACCACCGAGAAGACCCCGGCGGCCACCCCCCAGGCGGACCCCGCCCGCGGCCTCATCGCGCTCCCCCCGACCGCCGCCCGCGCCCTCGTCCTGGCCGGCGCCGTCGCCACCATCGCCAGCACGTTCATGTCCTGGACCTACACCGACGAATTCCCCGGGGACCTCACCTACTACGGCTCCCCCGCCGGACTCCAGGTCCTCGCACTCGTCGCAGGCCTGCTCACCGTCGTCTACGCCCTCACCCTCTGGGACATCCGCGGCCTGCGCTGGCTCAACCCCACCGGCGCCACCCAGCCCGTCGTCCTCGCCGCGGCCTCCGCCTTCGCCGTCGCCTGGTTCAGCGCCATCGCGATCGCCGTCGACCTCAAAGGCCTCGTCGCCCTCGACCCCGGCGCCTACATCGCCGCCATCGGCTCCCTGACCGCACTCCTCGGCACCCTCGCCCTCCCCAAGCCGGGCGACACCTTCAAGGACTACGTCACCAAGCCCGACCACCTCCCCACCGCCACCCCCCTCCCCGCCTGGGGCGAACGCCTCGTCATCACCGCCGCCACCGCCGTGGCCCTCATCGTCTTCACCTACGGCATCGGCGTCGACCCCGAAGCCAGCGAAACGTTCATCGGCTACCTGTTCCTCGTCGTCCTCGGCGCCTGGGCACTCCTCACCGCCGGACTCTTCGACCGTTTCGCCGAACTCAACGCCCGCCACAAGGGATTCGCCACCTCCATGGCCTTCCTCGCCGCGGCGATCTTCCCCTTCGTCGAAAGCGACGAACACAACGCCAACCTCGGCGTCAACATCCTCGTCGTCGCCACCGTCGCCCTCGGCCTCAACATCGTCGTCGGCCTCACCGGACTCCTCGACCTCGGATACGTCGCCTTCCTCGGCGTCGGCGCCTACGCCGCGGCCCTCGTCTCCGGCAGCGAGTTCTCCCGCTTCTCCGGCGTCCAGTTCCCCTTCTGGGCCGCCATGCTCACCGGCATGGCCGCATCGCTCGTCTTCGGCGTCCTCATCGGCGCCCCCACCCTGCGACTGCGCGGCGACTACCTCGCCATCGTCACCCTCGGCTTCGGAGAAATCTTCCGCATCGGCGTCAACAACCTCGACGGATCCTCCGGGCCCAACCTCACCAACGGCCCCAACGGCATCTCCATGATCCCCGACCTCGACATCTTCGGGTTCAACTTCGGTGCCAGCCACGCCATCGCCGGGATCACCCTCGGCCGCTTCGCCAACTACTTCCTGCTGATGCTGATCATCACCGGCATCGTCGTCGTCGTCTTCAACCGCGCCGCCGACAGCCGCATCGGCCGCTCCTGGATCGCCATCCGCGAAGACGAGACCGCCGCCACCGCCATGGGCATCAACGGCTTCCGCGTCAAGCTCATCGCCTTCGCCCTCGGCGCCAGCCTCGCCGGCCTCGCCGGCACCGTCAGCGCCCACGTCGGCTACAGCGTCAACCCCGCCCCCTACCAGTTCGCCGGATCCGTCCCCCCGAACTCGGCGTTCCTCCTCGCCGCCGTCGTCCTCGGCGGCATGGGCACCGTCAACGGACCCATCCTCGGCGCCACCCTGCTCTACCTCCTCCCCGAGAAGCTCGGCTTCCTCAAGGAGTACCAGCTCTTCGCCTTCGGCATCGCCCTCGTCATCCTCATGCGATTCCGCCCCGAAGGCATCATCGCCAACCGCCGCCGCCAACTCGAATTCCACGAGAGCGACGACACCGTCCACATCCCCGAACAAGGCCTGCCCGACTCCACCGTCGGCGTCACCAAGGCAGGGGCGTAACCACCATGACCACCACCACAGCCCCCAGCCCCGTCCTCGAAGCCACCGGCGTCACCATGCGCTTCGGCGGCCTCACCGCCGTCCGCGGCGTCGACCTCACCGTCAACAGCGGCGAGATCGTCGGCCTCATCGGCCCCAACGGCGCCGGCAAAACCACCTTCTTCAACTGCCTCACCGGCCTCTACGTCCCCACCGAGGGCAAAGTCGCCTACAAGGGCACCGTCCTGCCCCCCAAGCCCCACCTCGTCACCAGCGCCGGCATCGCCCGCACCTTCCAGAACATCCGGCTCTTCTCCAACATGACCGTCCTGGAAAACGTGCTCGTCGGCCGCCACACCCGCACCAAAGAAGGACTCTGGTCCGCCCTCCTCCGCGGCCCCGGCTTCCGCAAAGCAGAAGCCGCCAGCCGCGAACGCGCCATGGAACTGCTGGAGTTCATCGGCCTCGCCCACAAGGCCGACCACCTCTCCCGCAACCTCCCCTACGGCGAACAGCGCAAGCTCGAAATCGCCCGCGCCCTCGCCAGCGACCCCGGACTCCTCCTCCTCGACGAGCCCACCGCCGGCATGAACCCCCAGGAAACCCGAGCCACCGAAGAACTCGTCTTCGCCATCCGGGACCAAGGCATCGCCGTCCTCGTCATCGAGCACGACATGCGCTTCATCTTCAACCTGTGCGACCGCGTCGCCTGCCTCGTCCAAGGCGAAAAACTCGTCGAAGGCACCTCCGACGTCGTCCAGGGCGACGAACGCGTCGTCGCGGCCTACCTCGGCACCCCCTTCGAAGGCGCCCCCGGCGCCGACGAACTCGCCGAAGTCGAAGCCGCCGAAGCACACGGAGCACAGAGCACCACCAGCACCACCAGCACCACCAGCAAGGAAGGAAGCGCCCAGTGACCGCACTGCTCGAGGTCGAAGACCTCAAGGTCGCCTACGGCAAGATCGAAGCCGTCAAGGGCATCTCCTTCTCCGTCGAAGCCGGCCAGATCGTCACCCTCATCGGCACCAACGGCGCCGGCAAAACCACCACCCTGCGCACCCTCTCCGGACTGCTCAAGCCGACCTCCGGAGTCATCCGCTTCGACGGCAAGATCGTCAACGGCATCCCCGCCCACAAGATCGTCGCCCTCGGACTCGCGCACTCCCCCGAGGGACGCCACATCTTCCCCCGGCTCACCATCACCGAAAACCTGCAACTCGGCGCCTTCCTCCGCACCGACAAAGCAGGCATCGAGAAGGACATCCAGCGCGCCTACGACCTCTTCCCCATCCTCGGGGAACGCCGCAAGCAAGCCGCAGGAACCCTCTCCGGCGGCGAACAGCAGATGCTCGCCATGGGCCGCGCCCTCATGTCCCAGCCCAAACTCCTCATGCTCGACGAACCCTCCATGGGCCTCTCGCCGATCATGATGCAGAAGATCATGGCAACGATCACCGAGCTGAAGGCCCAGGGCACCACCATCCTGCTCGTCGAACAGAACGCCCAAGCCGCGCTCTCCCTGGCCGACCAGGGACACGTCATGGAAATCGGCAACATCGTCCTCTCCGGCAGCGGACAGGACCTCCTCCACGACGAATCCGTCCGCAAGGCCTACCTCGGCGAGGACTGATCCCCCCGCCCCACACCGGGCACACGAAGAGGCCCGCCACCCCACCAACGGGGTCGCGGGCCTCTCGCACGTTCCGAACCGGGCGGACTAGGGCCTGTCGTCTGGATCATGCCGGCGTCGCAGGGTCTGGCACGCACATCTGCGGCGTTGTCGTCGGTCGCCGACGCTCCGCGTCGGCTCCCTCCTCCGCCTTGCAGCTGCACGCACCAGACCCCGCTCGGGTCGGCCAAGACGAACCGTTCGTCAAGGCCGGCCTGATCCAAACGACAGACCCTAGCCCTTCGACGCCTTCTTCTCCTCGGCGTCCTGAATAACCGCCTCCGCCACCTGCTGCATCGACATCCGCCGATCCATCGACGTCTTCTGAATCCACCGGAACGCCGCCGGCTCCGACAGCCCGTACTCCGTCTGCAACACCGACTTCGCCCGGTCCACCAGCTTCCGCGTCTCCAGCCGCTGACTCAGGTCAGCGACCTCCTTCTCCAGCTCCTTCAGCTCCGTGAACCGCGACACCGCCATCTCGATCGCCGGCACCACGTCACTCTTGCTGAACGGCTTCACCAGATACGCCATCGCACCCGCGTCACGCGCCCGCTCCACCAGATCACGCTGCGAGAACGCCGTCAGCATCAACACCGGCGCGATGCTCTCCTCGGCGATCTTCTCCGCCGCCGAGATCCCGTCCAGCTTCGGCATCTTCACGTCCAGGATCACCAGATCCGGCTTGTGCTCCCGGGCCAGCTCGACGGCCTGCTCACCGTCACCCGCCTCACCGACGACGGTGTAGCCCTCCTCCTCCAGCATCTCCTTCAGATCGAGACGGATCAGCGCCTCGTCCTCGGCGATGACGACACGGGTCGTCAGCGGAGGTACGTGCGACTTGTCGTCGTCGGGCGCGTCCACGGGCTGGGGCGACTCGGGGGCGGTCACGGGGTGCTCCTTGTTCCAGGGCAGACAGGTACTGCTCCCAAGAGCGTACCTAGCTGCGGTAAGGTGGTCGGGCAGTGGGTCGGGGTCAACCTTCGATTCACCGGGCCCCGGTAGCCCAATTGGCAGCAGGCAATGGATTCAAAACCCATACAGTGTCGGTTCGAGTCCGACCCGGGGCACTTTTCCTTGGATTACAAGGTCACACCTCAGAAGTGGATGTCCACGTTCTCGTGAACATCCGCTTTTTGCCGCACGTCGCTCGCGAGCTCTTCGCACAGTGTTCGCATGTACGACCTCAACACGCGCGAACGAGCACTCGAGCTGGTGGAACAGGGCCGCAGCCTGAATTCGGTGAGCCGGGAAACAGGTATCTCCCGTTCGGCCATCCGCTCCTGGCAGACCCGGCTTCATCCTCTGCCCCGGATGGCTACTCCGGTTCCCGGGCCACCAGCCGACCGAATCTCGTATGCCTACCTGCTGGGCCTCTACCTGGGTGACGGTTGCATCAGCGCGCATTCGCGCGGCAAGGGCCATTACCTGCGCGTCGCTTGCGCCGACGCATGGCCAGGACTCATTGCGGCGTGCGAGGCCGCCGTACGTGCGATCAGTCCAGCGCACAACGCCTACCGCCTCCAGGCCCAGGGGTACACCTCAGTCGTCAGCTACTACCCGCACTGGCCCGCCCTCTTCCCCCAACACGGCCCCGGCAAGAAGCACGAGCGGGCGATCGTGCTCGCGGACTGGCAGCAGGAGATCGTCGACGTTCATCCGTGGGAGTTCGTCCGCGGGCTCATCCACTCCGACGGGTGCCGCATCACCAACTGGACGACACGCGTCGTCGCCGGTGAGCGCAAGCGCTACGAGTACCCCCGGTACTTCTTCACCAACGTGTCCGACGACATCCGGCGGCTGTTCACCGACACCCTCGACAAGCTCGGCGTCGCGTGGACGCACTGCACCCGGCACGGGAACGCGTTCAACATCTCCGTGGCCCGGAGGGCGGACGTGGCTCTGATGGACGCGCACGTGGGTCCCAAGTACTGAGTGCGGCGCGGTGGGCCCCTTCTCGGGAGGGGCCCGGGCGGCGGCTACTTGGGGGTGTCGTCCTCGCCGATGTGGTGGACGCGGACGAGGTTCGTGGAGCCGGAGATGCCGGGCGGGGAGCCGGCGGTGATGACCACCATGTCGCCCTTCTGGCAGCGGCCGATCTTGAGGAGCTGTTCGTCGACCTGGTCGACCATGGCGTCGGTGGAGTCGACGTGGGGTCCGAGGAAGGTCTCGACGCCCCAGGTGAGGTTGAGCTGGGAGCGGGTGGCCGGGTCGGGGGTGAAGGCGAGGAGGGGGATGGGCGAGCGGTAGCGGGAGAGGCGGCGGACGGTGTCGCCGGACTGGGTGAAGGCGACGAGGAACTTGGCGCCGAGGAAGTCGCCGATGTCGGCGGCGGCGCGGGCGACGGAGCCGCCCTGGGTGCGGGGTTTGTTGCGTTCGGTGAGGGGCGGGAGTCCCTTGGCGAGGATGTCCTCTTCTGCGGCTTCGACGATGCGGGACATGGTGCGGACGGTTTCGATGGGGTATTTGCCGACGCTGGTCTCGCCGGAGAGCATGACGGCGTCGGTGCCGTCGATGACGGCGTTGGCGACGTCGGAGGCTTCGGCGCGGGTGGGGCGGGAGTTCTCGATCATCGAGTCGAGCATCTGGGTGGCGACGATGACGGGTTTGGCGTTGCGCTTGGCGAGTTTGATGGCGCGTTTCTGGACGATGGGGACTTGTTCGAGGGGCATTTCGACGCCGAGGTCGCCGCGGGCGACCATGATGCCGTCGAAGGCGGCGACGATGTCGTCGATGTTGTCGACCGCCTGGGGTTTTTCGACTTTGGCGATGACGGGGAGGCGGCGGCCTTCCTCGTCCATGATGCGGTGGACGTCGTCGATGTCGCGGCCGCTGCGGACGAAGGAGAGGGCGATGACGTCGAAGCCGGTGCGCAGGGCCCAGCGGAGGTCTGCTTCGTCCTTGTCGGAGAGGGCGGGGACGGAGACGGCGACGCCGGGGAGGTTGAGGCCTTTGTGGTCGGAGACCATGCCGCCTTCGACGACGGTGGTGCGGACGCGGGGGCCGTCGACGGCGGTGACTTCGAGGCAGACTTTGCCGTCGTCGACGAGGATGCGTTCGCCGGGTGTGACGTCGGTGGCGAGTCCGGCGTAGGTGGTGGCGCAGGTGTGGCGGTCGCCTTCGGTGTCGGGTTCGACGGTGATGGTGAAGGTGTCGCCGCGTTCAAGGAGTACGGGGCCTTCGCGGAAGCGGCCGAGGCGGATCTTCGGGCCTTGAAGGTCGGCGAGGATTCCGACGCTGCGGCCGGTCTCGTCGGAGGCTTTTCGTACGTGTTGGTAGCGCTCCTCGTGTTCGGCGTGGGTGCCGTGGCTGAGGTTGAATCGGGCGACGTCCATTCCGGCTTCGACCAGTGCTTTGATCTGGTCGTAGGAGTCGGTGGCGGGGCCCAGGGTGCAGACGATTTTTGCTCGGCGCATGGTTTGAGCCTAGGGCTTACCGGCGGGTAGGGAATTGGGTGTGTGTGACTGCCCAACGTCCTTTGCGTGAAGGGCTATTGACAAGGGTTGAATTGTGCGCGGGGGTGCTCTGATGAGCGCTGCGGTACTACATATTCGGTGGTGCCATGGTGAATCGGGCGGTGACCTGGGCGTAGAGGTGTTGGCGTTGTGGTTCGAGGTCGAGGGGTGGGGGTTCTTCGGTGTTTTCGGTGCCGTAGGTCATGGTGCGCATGGCGCGGCCGAGGGGGTGGGTGGGCTGGGGTTCGGTGTCGGTGAGGTCGAGGAGTGCGGTGAGGGTGGTGCCGAGGGCTTCGGCGTATTCGCGGGCGCGTTGGAGGGCGTCGTGGACGGCTTGCTGTCGGGCTTGGCGGTGGGTGGGTGAGGTGGGGCGGAGGGTCCACCAGGGGCCGTCGATGCGGGTGAGGTCGAGGTCGGCGAGGCGGGTGGTGAGTTCGCCGAGTGCGGTGAAGTCGTTGAGTTCGGCGGTGAGGTGGAGGTGGCCGTGGTGGGCGCGGATGCGTTCGCCGCGGCCGTGGCGGGTGAGTTCGGGGGTGAGGGTGAGGGTGCCGGTTTCGAGGTGCTCGACGGCGTCTCCGTAGGTTTTGACGAGGTCGAGGGTGGTGGTGTTGCGGTGGGTGAGGTCGGTGAGGGTGGTGTGTCGGTCGGTTCCGCGGGCGGTGAGGGTGATGCCGATGCGGGCGAGTTCGGGTTGGGCTTCGAGGTGGGCTTCGCCGCGGACGGTGAGGTGGGGTGCTTGGGGGGTGGCGCCGCTGTGGTGGGGGGTGTCGGGGGTGGGGGTCATACGTCCCACTGTGTCACCGGTGTGGCGGGGTTGTGGGGTCTGCCGGTCATCAGATCGCAACCTGCGGGATCTGTTCGGGGGTGTGTCGGCCGGGTCAGAATCTACGCGCGTCGTTCACCATCGCCCCGAGGAGTCTGTGACATGCCGTTGAACCGCCGGAAGTTTCTGAAGAGGTCCGCTGTGACGGGTGCCGGGGTGGCGCTGACGGGTGCGGCGGGTGCTCCGGCCGCGCAGGCGGCGGTGGCGGAGGGGGGTGCGAAGCGTCCCAAGCGGTATGCGCTGACGGTGATGGGCACGACCGATCTGCATGGGCATGTCTTCAACTGGGATTACTTCAAGGACGCGGAGTACTCCGACGCCAAGGGCAACGCGATGGGCCTGGCGCGGATTTCGACGCTGGTGGAGCAGGTCCGTGAGGAGAAGGGCCGTGCGCACACGCTGCTGTTGGACGCGGGTGACACGATTCAGGGCACGCCGCTGACGTATTACTACGCGAAGGTGGATCCGATCACCGCGAAGGGTGGTCCGGTGCATCCGATGGCGCAGGCGATGAACGCGATCGGCTATGACGCGGTGGCGCTGGGCAACCATGAGTTCAATTACGGGCTCGAGACGCTGCGGAAGTTCGAGTCGCAGTGTGATTTCCCGTTGCTGGGTGCGAATGCGCTGGACGCGAAGACGTTGAGGCCGGCTTTCCCGCCGTACTTCATGAAGACGTTCCGGGTGCCGGGTCTGCCGCCGGTGCGGGTGGCGGTGCTGGGGTTGACGAATCCGGGTATCGCGATCTGGGACAAGGCGTATGTGCAGGGCAAGTTGACGTTCCCGGGGCTTGAGGAGCAGGCGGCGAAGTGGGTGCCGAAGCTGCGGTCGATGGGTGCGGACGTGGTGGTGGTGTCGGCGCACAGTGGTTCGTCGGGTACGTCGTCGTACGGTGATCAGTTGCCGTATGTGGAGAATTCGGCGGCTCTGGTGGCGCAGCAGGTGCCGGGGATCGACGCGATCCTGGTGGGGCACGCGCATGTGGAGATTCCGGAGCTGAAGGTGACGAACGCGGCGACGGGCCGGACGGTCGTGTTGTCGGAGCCGTTGTGTTACGCGGAGCGGTTGTCGCTGTTCGACTTCGAGTTGGTTTTCGAGAAGGGCCGGTGGCGGGTCGAGTCGGTGGCGGCGTCGCTCCGTGATTCGCGGACGGTGGCGGACGATCCGCGGATCACGAAGCTGCTGAAGGCGGAGCACGACACGGTGGTGGCGTACGTCAACCAGGTGGTGGGGACGGCGACGCAGACGTTGACGACGGTGGAGGCGAGGTTCAAGGACGCGCCGATCATCGACTTGATCACGAAGGTGCAGGAGGACGTGGTCCGGGCGGCGCTGGCGGGTACGGAGTACGCGTCGTTGCCGGTGATCGCGCAGGCGTCGCCGTTCTCGCGGACGTCGGAGATCCCGGCGGGCGAGGTGACGATCCGGGATCTGTCGAGTCTGTACGTGTATGACAACACGCTGGTGGCGAAGTTGCTGACGGGTGCTCAGGTGCGGGCGTATCTGGAGTATTCGGCGGAGTACTTCGTGCGGACGGCGCCGGACGCGGCGGTGGACACGGAGAAGCTGACGAACGCGAACAATCGGCCGGACTACAACTACGACTACGTGTCGGGGTTGCAGTACGACATCGACATCGCGCAGGCGCCGGGTTCGCGGATCAGGAACCTGTCGTACAAGGGTGCGGCGCTGGCGGACGACCAGCAGTTCGTGTTCGCGGTGAACAACTACCGGGCGAACGGCGGTGGCGCCTTCCCGCACGTGGCGTCGGCGAAGGAGCTGTGGTCGGAGTCGACGGAGATCCGTACGCGGATCGCGGAGTGGGTGACGGCGAAGGGTGTGCTGGATCCGGCGGAGTTCGCGTCGGTGGACTGGCGGCTGACGCGGGACGGTGTGCCGGTCTTCTAGGAGCCGGCCGGGGTGTGGGCCCCGGGCTGGGACGGTGGTGCCGTCCTGGTCCGGGGCTTTGTGCTGTCGGTCGCGGCCGGCGCCGGTGTCAGCGTTCGTCGACGAGGGGGGTGAGGACGGGGGCGCGGCGGGCGTGGGGGACGTGGGGTGTGGGGTCGAGTCCGAAGGTGGTGAAGGAGGTGCGGTCGGGGAGGGGGTAGGGGTCTTTGCCGGTGAGGGTGTTGAGGATGGTGGCGCTGCGCCAGGCGGCGAGGCCGAGGTCGGGGGCGCCGACGCCGTGGGTGTGGAGTTCGGCGTTCTGGACGTAGACGTTGCCGGCGACGGAGGGGTCGAGGACGAGCCGGAAGCGGTCGTCGATGCGGGGGCGTTCGGCGCTGTCGCGGCGCAGGTAGGGGTCGAGTCCGGCGAGGATGCGGCCGAGGGGGCGTTCGCGGTAGCCGGTGGCGAGGACGACGGCGTCGGTGGTGAGGCGGGAGCGGGTGCCTTGCTGGACGTGTTCGAGGTGGAGTTCGACTTTGGTGGTGGCGACGCGTCCGGCGGTGCGGACGTGGACGGCGGGGGTGAGGACGGCGTCGGGCCAGCCGCCGTGCAGGGTGCGGCGGTAGAGCTCGTCGTGGATGGCGGCGATGGTGTCGGCGTCGATGCCTTTGTGGAGTTGCCATTGGGCGGCGAGGAGCCGGTCGCGTACGGGTTCGGTGAGGGCGTGGAAGTAGCGGGTGTAGTCGGGGGTGAAGTGTTCGAGGCCGAGTTTGGAGTACTCCATGGGGGCGAAGGCTTCGGTGCGGGCGAGCCAGTGGATCTTCTCGCGTCCGGTGGGGCGGTTTCGGAGGAGGTCGAGGAAGACTTCGGCGCCTGATTGTCCGGCGCCGATGACGGTGATGTGGTCGGCGGTGAGGAAGCGGTCGCGGTGTTCGAGGTAGTCCGCGGCGTGGATGACGGGCACGCCGGGGGCTTCGACGAGGGGTTTGAGGGCGTCGGGGATGTGCGGGGCGGTGCCGACGCCGATGACGATGTTGCGGGTGTAGGTGCGGCCGAGGGCTTCGGCTTCGCCGTCGTTGTCGAGTTGGGTGTAGTCGACTTCGAAGAGGGCGCGTTCGGGGTTCCAGCGGACGGCGTCGACCTGGTGGGCGAAGTGGAGTCCGGGGAGGTTGTCGCTGACCCAGCGGCAGTAGCCGTCGTATTCGGCGCGTTGGATGTGGAAGCGCTCGGCGAAGTAGAAGGGGAAGAGGCGGTCGCGGGCTTTGAGGTAGTTGAGGAAGGTCCAGGGGCTGGCGGGGTCGGCGAGGGTGACGAGGTCGGCGAGGAAGGGGACTTGGAGGGTGGTGCCGTCGATGAGGAGGCCGGGGTGCCAGTCGAAGGTGGGGCGTTGTTCGTAGAAGACGGTGTCGAGTTCGGTGAGGGGGTGGGCGAGGGCGGCGAGGGAGAGGTTGAAGGGGCCGATGCCGATGCCCACCAGGTCGCGGGGTGCTTCGGGTTCGTGGTGTGGGGGGATGGGCGTCGGGCTCATCGGGCTGTGTGTCCTTCCACCAGTTTCAGGAGCGCGGCCAGGTCGCCGGTCCGGGCGTGCGGGTTGAGCAGGGTGGCTTTGAGCCAGAGGCGGCCGTCGAGGGTGGCGCGGCCGAGGACGGCGCGGCCTTCGGTGAGGAGGGTGCGGCGTACGGCGGCGACGGTGTCGTCGGTGGCTTCGGCGGGCCGGAAGAGGACGGTGCTGATCGTGGGCTGGTCGTAGAGCTCGAAGTGGGGGTGGGCTTCGATGAGGGCGGCGAGTTCGCGGGCGTGGGCGCAGACGCGGTCGATGAGGGCGCCGAGTCCGGTGCGGCCGAGGGTTTTGAGGGTGACGGCGATTTTGAGGATGTCGGGGCGGCGGGTGGTGCGCAGGGAGCGGCCGAGGAGGTCGGGGATGCCTGCGTGGGTGTCCTCGTCGGCGTTGAGGTAGTCGGCCGAGTGCCCGAGGACGTGGAGGTCGTCGGGGTCCTGTACGGCGAGGAGGCCGGCGGCGACGGGTTGCCAGCCGAGTTTGTGCAGGTCGAGGGTGACGGTGTGGGCGCGGGCGAGGCCGTCGAGTTTGGTGCGGTGGTGGTCGCTGAGGAGGAGGGCGCCGCCGTATGCGGCGTCGATGTGGAGGCGGGCTCCGTGGGCGGCGCAGCGGTCGGCGATGTCGGGCAGGGGGTCGATGAGTCCGGCGTCGGTGGTGCCGGCGGTGGCGGCGACGAGGAAGGAGCCGCGGGGGCCGGGGAGTTCGGTGAGGGCGTCGTCGAGGGCGGCGGGGTCCATGGTGCCGGCGGGGGCGGGGACGACGACGGGTTCGGGGAGGCCGAGGAGCCAGGCGGCGCGGCGCAGGGAGTGGTGGGCGTTGGCTCCGCAGACGAGTTGGGTGGCGCTGTGGGTCTCGCGGGCGAGGAGGAGGGCGAGTTGGTTGGCTTCGGTGCCGCCGGTGGTGACGAGGGCGGCACCTTTCTTCGTTCGGGTGTTCGTCTCGTGGGGGTCGGGTGGGTAGATCTCGGCGGCGAGGGCGTCGGTGACGAGTGTTTCCAGTTCGGACGCGGCGGGGGCCTGGTCCCAGGAGTCGAGGGAGGGGTTGAGGACGGAGGCGGCGAGGTCGGCGGCGGTGGCGACGGCGAGGGGCGGGCAGTGGAGGTGGGCGGCGCAGAGCGGGTCGGCGGGGTCGGCGGCGCCTTCGGCGAGGGCGCGCACGAGGGTGTGCAGGGCGTCGTCGGAGCCTTCGCGGGGCAGTGCGTCGCCGAGGGCGTCCCGTAGGCGGTGGGCGACGGTCTGCGGGCCGCCCGCGGGCAGGGGGCCGCCGCGGGTGGCGGCGCCCTCGCGCAGGGCGTCGAGGACGGTGTCGAGCAGGGGCCGCAGTGCGCCGGGGCCGTCGGGACCTGAGGCGAGGGGCGGCGAGCTCATGGGCGTCTCCGAGGGGGCGCGGGGCAGGGGGTTCCAGCGTGGACGCGAGGGGTGCGGCGCGCCCGGAAAGCCCAACGACCGGGACCCGAAAGGGGGTACTGCCGGGTGGGCGGAAGGTGTGGGGGGCGCGGGGATGCTAGGGCACCGGCCGAAGCGGGCGGCTCCTCCCGGCCCGGGCGGATGCGGCCCGACGGCACGCCGGGCAGCCGGACCGCCGGACCGCCGGACGTGATCTGTGTCAGCCCTTGCGCGGACCGGGCAGCCCGGAGCCCGGCGGGCGCGCCGGACCGCCCGACCGGGTGCACGCCGGGCACTCCCCCGGTTGCTGGGGTGGGCCCGTGGCGGGCTGAGCGTCCGGAGGCCCCGCGCGGACCGGGCGGCCCGGTGACGGGTGTGCACACCGTCCCGCCCGGCGGGGCCACGTGCGGTACTCCCCCGGTACTCCGGTGGGTGCGGGGGCGGACCGAACGCCCGGAGGCCCCGCGCGCAACGAACGTCCGCAGGCCCCGCGCGGGCCGAACGTCCGCAGGTCCCGCGTGGACCGGGCGGCCCGGTGCGTGGGCGGGCGCGCCGGACCGCCCGACTGGGTGCACGCCGGGCACTCCCCCGGTACTGGGGTGGGCCCGGGGCGGGCCGAGCGGCCAGTTGGAGGTGTCGGTTTCGCGGTCTGTCGGGTCGAGGCGGACGCTCGGCCGAGGGCCGACGAGGGCGTACGGGAGAGGGCGCCCGGGTTGGTGCCGGGCGCCCTCGGGTGTCGTACGGCCGGGGCCGTCGGGGGTTACGCCTCCCTGACCCGCAGGGCCCGGGCAAGGTCGTCGAGCTGGTCGGCGAGCTTGCGGCGGAGGGCCGGGATGGGGTCGCCGTCGCGCAGGCACCGCTCGCCGAGGCGGAGGGTGTCGGCGGAGACGGCGTGGGCGGGGAAGGCCCAGCGTCCGGCGGCTTCGGCGATGGCGGGGCCGCGGCGGGCGGCGACGGCGATCGCGTCCTGCCAATAGCGCTCGACGTAGGGGCGGAGCAGGTCGCTCTGCTCGGGCTGCCAGAACCCCTGGGCGGTGGCGGTGAACAGGTAGTTGGAGAGGTCGTCGGAGGCGAACATCTCGTCCCAGGCCCTGCTCTTGGCCTGCGGGTCGGGCAGTGCGGCGTGGCAGCGGGCGGCGCCTTCGCGGCCGGTGGCGCTGGGGTCCTGGACGAGTTCGGCCTCGATGACGGCGTCGTCGATCGCGCCGAGGACGGCGAGCCTGCCGAGGATGCGCCAGCGCAGTTCGGGGTCGAGTTCGGGGCCGCCGGGGACGGTGCCCTCGGAGAACCAGGCGCTGATGGTGTCGGGGTGGGCGGCGACGTCGATGCAGTGGCGCACGGCGGTCAGCCGGAGGCCGGGGTCGCGGCCGTCCTCGGTGCGGCGGATGAGGTCGCGGCAGAGGTCGGTGAGGGTGGCGAGGGCGGCGGGGCGGTCCTCGGCGGGGAGGTAGCGGTCGGCGACCTGGACGGTGGCGAAGGACAGGACGCCCTGGACGACGGCGAGGTCCGTCTCGCGCGGGAGGTGGGCGCGGGCGGCCTCCAGGTAGGCGGCGGGGTGCAGTTCGCCGTCGCGTACGGAGTCGCGGAGGGCGTTCCAGACGACGGCGCGGGTGAGGGGTGCGGGCAGGGCCGACAGGGAGTGGCGGACGGTCGCGAACGATTCGGGGTCGAAGCGGACCTTGGCGTAGGTGAGGTCGCCGTCGTTGAGGAGGAGCAGGGCGGGTCGTTTGCCGATGGGGGCGGGGGTGTTCTGCGGGACGTCGAGTTCGAGGCGTCCGCGGAGGGTGAGGCGGCCGTCGTCGGTGAGGTCGTGGTCGTAGAGGCCGACGGCGATGCGGTGGGGGCGGCTGCCGGCGTGGTCGACGGTGAGGGTGCAGGTGCCGTCGTCGCCGGCGGTGACGGTGGGGGTGAGGGTGTCGACGCCGGTGGTGCGCAGCCAGGCCGCGGCCCAGGCGTGGACGTCGCGGTCGGTGGCGTCGGCGAGGGAGGCGATGAAGTCGGCGAGGGTGGCGTTGCCGAACTTGTGGCGGGCGAAGTGGGTGTTGATGCCGGTGAGGAAGTCCTTCTCGCCGAGCCAGGCGACGAGTTGGCGCAGGGCGGAGGCGCCCTTGGCGTAGGAGATGCCGTCGAAGTTGAGCATCGCGGAGGCGGTGTCGGGGACGGCGTCGGGGTCGGGGGCGACGGGGTGGGTGGAGGGGCGCTGGTCGGCGTCGTAGCCCCAGGATTTGCGGGCGACGCCGAAGTCGGTCCAGGTGTCGTCGAAGCGGGTGGCTTCGGTGAGGGTCTGGTAGCCCATGTACTCGGCGAAGGACTCGTTGAGCCAGATGTCGTCCCACCAGCGGAGGGTGACGAGGTCGCCGAACCACATGTGGGCCATCTCGTGGGCGATGACCATGGCGCGGGTCTGCCGCTCGGTGTCGGTGACGGCGGAGCGGTAGATGAACTCGTCGCGGAAGGTGACGAGTCCGGGGTTCTCCATGGCGCCGGCGTTGAATTCGGGGACGAACGCCTGGTCGTAGGAGTCGAAGGGGTAGGGCTCCTCGAACTTCTCGTGGTAGCGGTCGTAGCAGGCGCGGGTGACGTCGAGGATCTCGTCGGCGTCGGCGTCGAGGTACGGGGCGAGGGAGCGGCGGCAGTGGATGCCGAAGGGCAGGCCCTGGTGTTCGGTGCGTACGGAGTGCCATGGGCCGGCGGCGACGGCGACGAGGTAGGTGGAGACGCGGGGGGTGGGGGCGGCTTTCCAGTGGCCGTCGCCGAGGTGTTCGGTGATGCCGTTGGCGAGGACGGTCCAGCCGTCGGGGGCGTGGACGGTCAGGTCGAAGACGGCCTTCAGGTCGGGCTGGTCGAAGGCGGGGAAGACGCGCTGGACGTCGTCCATGAACAGCTGGGTGTAGAGGTAGGTCTCGCCGTCGGTGGGGTCGGTGAAGCGGTGCATGCCTTCGCCGGTGCGGGAGTAGCGCATGGCGGCGTCGATGCGCAGTTCGTGCTCGCCGGCGGTGAGGCCGGTGAGGGGGAGCCGGTTCCCGGTGAGGGTGGCGGGGTCGAGGGGCTGTCCGTCGAGGGTGACGGAGCGCAGGTCGGCGGGCTTCAGCTCGACGAAGGTGTCCGCGTCCGCGCGGGCCGTGAAGTGGATGGCGGTGAGGGAGTCGAAGGTCTCGTCTCCGCCGGTCACGTCGAGGGCGATCGTGTAGCGGTGGACGTCGATGAGCTTGGCACGGGTCTGCGCTTCGTCGCGCGTCAGTACGGACATGGGGGACATGCTGCCCGATGGTGTCGGGATGGCACAGCGCCGGATCGGTACACGGCGTTTGTCCCGGGGTGGGGTGGTGGGCGGGGGCGTGCGGTCGGGTCAGGTTCCGTCGGGGGCGGGGGTGCGGGCCGGTGGGCGCGGGGTCACCGCGGCGGGCCGGTGGGGTCGCCTCCGGAGTGGTCGGCGATGTGCTCGTGGTGGCGGATCACCTCGGCGATGATGAAGTTGAGGAGTTTCTCCGCGAAGGCCGGGTCGAGTTTGGCGTTCTCGGCGAGCTGGCGCAGCCGGGCGATCTGGCGGGCCTCGCGGGCGGGGTCGGCGGGCGGCAGCTGGTGCCGGGCCTTGAGGTGTCCGACCTGCTGGGTGCATTTGAAGCGTTCGGCGAGCATGTGGACGACGGCGGCGTCGATGTTGTCGATGCTGTCGCGGAGCCGGCCGAGTTCGGCGCGGACGGCGGGGTCGACGGCGTCGTGTCCGGCCGGGGTGTTCGCTTCGTTGAAATTGCCGTGGGTCATGGGAGTTCACCCTAAGGGGCGGGGGGTTCTCCGATCATCGGTGGATCGTCGGGGTCGGGCATCCGGTCGCTCCACTCGCCGGGTGCGGTGCGGGCCTGCTGTTCGCGGAAGCGGACGGGTGCCGTGCCGACGCGTCGGGTGAACAGGCGGGAGAAGTAGGCGGGGTCGTCGTAGCCGACGCGCCGGGCGACCTGGGCGACGGGCAGGTCGGTGGCGGCGAGGAGTTCCTTGGCGTGGCCGAGGCGGATGCCGAGGAGGTAGTCCTTGGGGCTGGAGCCGGCGGCGCGGCGGACGGCGGTGCGCAGTTCGGCGGGGGTCATGCCGTGGCGGGCCGCGTGTTCGGCGACGGTGAGGGGCTGGAAGGCGTCGCGGGCGAGTGCCTGGAGGACTTCGTCGCCGTCGGGGGTGAGGTCGGCGCGGGCGCGGCGCAGGGCGACGAGGAGTTCGTGGACGGCGGCGCCGGTCTCCACTTCGAGCAGGGGGTTGTCGCGGCGGGCAGCGCGGGCGATGCGGGTGATGGTGGCGCGGGCGGCGGTGGCGTCGGCGAGGGGGACGACGGGCCGGCCGGGTTCGATGTAGCCGAGTTCGGTGTAGCCGTCGGTGGCGGGGCCGGTGAAGTCGACGAAGCACTCGTCCCAGGCGGGGTCGGGCCCGTAGTGGTGGGGTACGCCGGGGGTGAGCCAGAGCAGGGCCGGGGCGGTGACGGTGTGCCGGTGTCCGTGGGGGTCCTGGTACCAGCCGTTGCCGGCGGTGATCAGGACGGCGACGTGGTGGTCGAGGGTGCGGGGTCCGACGGTGGGCAGTTCGCCGTGCTGGAGTCCGACGCCGAGGCAGGCGAGGCCGAGCCGGTGGTGGGCGGGGCCGGGGGTGAGGTACCGCATCCAGGTCCGGTACATGGTCCGCCTCCTGCCCTTCTCGTGCGGGTTCCGGGGCTGTGGTGGGCTCGCCGGGGGCCGTTTCCGGGGTCGTCGATTGGTCCAACCCGCGCTGATCTTTGTCCATGGACGTGGCTCCCGCCAGGGGGTGAGGGTGGTGGGCATGAGCGAGTTCACGGTGGGGGAAGAGGATTTTCTGCTGGACGGGCGGCCGGTGCGGCTGCTGTCCGGTGCGCTGCACTACTTCCGGGTGCACGAGGCGCAGTGGGGGCACCGGCTGGGGATGCTGAGGGCGATGGGGCTCAACTGCGTGGAGACGTACGTCCCGTGGAATCTCCACGAGCCGTCCCCGGGGCGCTTTCGTGACGTGGGTCGGCTGGGCCGGTTCCTGGACGCGGTGCGGGAGGCGGGGCTGTGGGCGGTCGTGCGTCCGGGGCCGTACATCTGCGCGGAGTGGGAGAACGGGGGGCTGCCGCACTGGCTGACGGGGGCGGGGGTCGCGCTGCGCAGCCGCGACGAGCGTTTCCTGGCGCCGGTGGAGCGCTGGTTCGGGCGGCTGCTGCGGGAGGTCGTGCCGAGGCAGGTCGACCGCGGCGGCCCGGTGCTGATGGTGCAGGTCGAGAACGAGTACGGCAGCTACGGTTCCGACGCGGTGTATCTGCGGTGGCTGGCGGACCTGCTGCGGGCCGAGGGGGTGAGTGTGCCGCTGTTCACCTCGGACGGTCCCGAGGACCACATGCTGACCGGTGGCGCTGTCCCGGGGGTGCTGGCGACGGTGAACTTCGGTTCGCGGGCGCGTGAGGCGTTCGCGGCGCTGCGGGAGCACCGGCCGCGGGGTCCGCTGATGTGCATGGAGTTCTGGTGCGGCTGGTTCGACCACTGGGGCGCCGGGCACGTCGTACGGGATCCCGGGGAGGCGGCGTCGGCGCTGCGGGAGATTCTGGAGTGCGGGGCGTCGGTCAACCTGTACATGGCGCACGGCGGTACGAGTTTCGCGGGCTGGGCGGGTGCCAACCGGGGTGGCGGTGAGCTGCACGAGGGTCCGCTGGAGCCGGACGTGACGTCGTACGACTACGACGCGCCGATCGACGAACTGGGGCGCCCCACCGAGAAGTTCTGGCGTTTCCGTGAGGTGCTCGCCGCGTACGCGGACGGGCCGCTGCCGGAGGTGCCGCCGGCCCCGGCGGTGCTGGGCGGGTCCGCGGTGGCCGCGCTGGAGGGGTGGGCGTCCCTGGACACGGTGCTGGACGCGGTGGGCGGTCCCCTGGGCGAGCATCCGGTGCCGCCGACGTTCGAGGAACTCGACGTGGACCGGGGGCTGGTGAAGTACGAGGTGAGCGTTCCGGGGCCCCGGCAGCCGCGTCCGCTGACGTTGCGGGGCTTGCGGGACCTGGCCGTGGTGAGCGTCGACGGGGTGCCGGCGGGGGTGCTGTCGGAGGGCGACGAGCAGCTCCGGGAGCCGGTGGCGGGGCCGGCGCGCGTCGAGGTGTGGGTGGAGTCGCTGGGGCGGGTCAACTACGGGCCGCGCACGGGCGAGCCGAAGGGCATCACCGGCGGGCTGCTGCACGAGCGGCAGTACCTGCACGGGGTGCGGGCGCGCGGACTGCGGATCGACGCGCTGGACGATGTGGCCGAGGTGGACCGCGTCCCGTTCGCGCCGGTGCCCGCGGACGGAGCCCCGGGGCTGTACCGCGGCACCGTGACGGTGCGGGGCACGGGGGACGCCTTCCTCGAACTCCCGGGCTGGACGCGGGGGTTCGCCTGGGTCAACGGCTTCTGTCTGGGCCGGTACTGGTCGGTCGGGCCGCAGCGGGCGCTGTACGTGCCGGGGCCGGTGCTGCGGGAGGGCGCCAACGACGTGTGGGTGCTGGAGTGCGAGGGCGCCGGTGCACGGGCCCCGGGTTCCCCGGAGGCGTCCGGCGCGGGGGCGGCGGTGTCGTCGCCACCGGTTCTGCGCGCCCCGGGTGCGGTGGCGCCGGGAGGGGCCGCGGTGAAGTCGGAGTCCCGGGCGGGTGTGGTGGCGTCGGGGGCGGGCGCCGTGGAGTCGGGGGCGGGTGCCGGGACGGGGTGAGGCCGGCGATCGCGCGGGGGCGTGGGCGAGGTCTTGGCGGGGGCGGTGCGGACGCCCTGGCCGGGGCGGGGGCGGTGCGGACGCCCTGGCCGGGGCGGGGGCGGTGCGGACGCCTGATTCGGAGGCGCCACCGCCGCCCGGGAAAGGGCGGTGCGGACGCTGTTCCGGGGGCGTAGCGGGTGCCGTACTTCGGGTGTCACCGATGCGGTGGCGGGGGTGCGGGCCCTGCCGGAGGGAGGGCCCGCACGTCCTCGGGTGCCGCTCGGGCCCGGACGGGGCCCGAGCGGTGTGGTGACGGCTAGAGTCCGGCCGCCGCCCGGGCTATGTCGGCCGCGAAGGTCGACACCTCGCTGTAGACACCGGGGTACCCGGCCCGCGCGCAGCCCTCGCCCCAGCTGACGATCCCGACCTGGACGTAGGCGCCGGTGTCGTCCTTGCGGAACATGGGTCCGCCCGAGTCGCCCTGGCAGGTGTCGACGCCGCCCTGCGGGAAGCCCGCGCAGATCTCGTCGCCGGGCACGAGGTCGCTGCCGTACGCCTGACGGCAGGTGGCGTCGTCGACGAAGGGGACGGCGGCCTTGAGCAGGTACCGCTGCTGGGAGCCGCCCTCGCGTGCGGCTCCCCATCCGGCGACGGTGAAGGTGCCGTTGTTGTACGCGGTGGTGGTGGCGATCTTCAGGGTGGGCAGCTCGATGGGCCGGGCGAGCTTGATGAGGGCCCAGTCCTTGCCCTGGCCGGTGTAGCCGGGGGCCCGGAGCACCTTGGTGGACCTGACCTTGGTCGCGCCGCTGCTCTGCAGGTCGACGACGCCGGCGGTGGCGGTGATGGAGGTGTTGTTCCCGGAGCCGCTGACGCAGTGCGCGGCGGTCAGGACGACGTCCTTGGCGTACAGGGCGCCGCCGCAGCCCATGGAGAGGCGGACCATGAACGGGAACTCGCCCTGCGCGGCCCGGGTCCCGCCGACGACGGGCTGCGGTGCCGCCTGGGCGGACAGGGGCTGGAGGGAGACGGCGGCGAGGGCCACGGCGCCGGCCGCGAGGAGACGTCTGAGCCCGGTGAACTTGCGGAGAGACATCAACGTGCTTCCTTTCGTGGGGGGTTGCGCGGGGAACCGGGTCGCATGGCATGACCCCGACAACGCGCGGTTGGATTATCGGGACCGCCGCACTCGCCCCACAAGGCGCCCTTTCCGGCCACGCCGAGCCGAGGACGTCCGGCCCGAGGACGTCCGGCCCGAGGACGTCCGGCCCGAGGACGTCCGGCCCGAGGACGTCCACCCGGCCGTCCCACGAGCCCGACAGAAGTACGCCTGGCGAAAGCGGCCGCCCCACGCGTACGGGCCTCTGGAGCCCTCGGCCGCCCCCGCCCTGCCGGTGGGCTGCCACGGAACAGCCCCACGCGCGCGTCCGGTGGACGTACCGCGGAACAGCTCCACGCGCGCGTGCACGGCCACGCCCGCCCGAACGGCCACGCGCGCGTGCACGGCTCCGCCCGCCGAAACGGCCGCGCCCACGCAGCGGCCGTCCCCGTAAAGTGGAGAGAGGAGTCCAGGTCTCCCCCGGGGCCTGTTCCGGCGTCTTCAGGGGGTGCGGACGTGGCGAACGGCGGACCGGTCGAGCACGGCTACCCGCACCTGGACACCGTGCGGGCCGCGATCACCGCGCTCTACAGACGGCTGTCCCACGACACCGTCCGGACGTTCGCGAGCAGCGTGCCCCCGGCCGACGTGGCCTTCTGCGACACCGACGACCTGCATCTGGGCGCCCAGCGCGTGGCGCGCGAGATGGTGCGCCACTACCGGCTCCCCGACGCCAGGATGGTCGTCGGCTTCCGCGAAATGACCCACGCGGCGAACGTCGAACTCACCGCGGGGCCCGAGTACTTCGTCGAACTCAACGACCGCTTCCGCACCCACCGGCGCGACATCGGGGCCGCCCTCGCCCACGAGGTGATGCACGTCTACCTGCACCGCCTCGACCTCTCCTTCCCCGGCACCCGGGACAACGAGATCCTCACGGACACCGCGGCGGCGTACCTCGGCGCGGGCTGGCTCCTGCTCGACGCCTTCCGGGAGGACGCCTCCTCCTCGCAGAAGCTCGGCTACCTGACGCCGGAGGAGTTCGGCTACGTGCTCGCCAAGCGCGCCCTGGTCTTCGGCGAGGACCCGTCGGTGTGGTTCACCAGCCCGCAGGCGTACACGGCGTACACGAAGGGCATGGCGCGGGCCCGCATGGACGAGCGGCAGCCGCCGCTGACCGCGGCGGGCTGGGCGGGCCGCCGCCGCTACGCGAAGGACCGCCGCCACGCGCAGGACCACGGGTCCCCGCCCGACCTCCAGCCGGGCGTGCCCTACGCGTTCACGCCGGACGCCGGCGGGCCGCTGCGGGTGTCGTTCCCGTGCCCCACCTGCCACCAGCGCATCCGGGTCCCCGTGCGCGGCCGGGTACGGGCCCGCTGCGCCCTGTGCCGGACGGTGCTGGAGTGCGACACCTGACCGGCGCTGTCGACGGTGACGGGCGCCGAGGCCCGGTTCTCGTCTCCGGGGGCCCGTCCGGTAGCTCCTCCGGGCGCCGAGCCGTCCTTCGGTCCGCGCGGCTGACCGCATGAGCCCGCCGGACGCCCGGACCACCGATGCCTACGCCACCCCGCCTGAGGGCCTCCCGTCCGCTCCCCTGGGCCACGTCACCGAGTCCGCTCCCCCGCACCACGTCACGCCATCCGCTCCCCCGCCCCCCGTCACGGCGTCCCGTCCCCCGCGCCGTGGACCGGTGCCGGGGCCGCCGCCTCGGCCAGGAGTTCCCGTGCCGTCTCCCCCGCCTGTGCGGGAGTCCACCGCGCGCCCTTGTCGGCGGTGGGACCGGCACTCCAGCCCTCCATCACCGTGATGCGCCCGCCCTCGGCCTCGAAGACCCGTCCGGTGACGCCGGCGCAGGCGGTGGAGCCGAGCCAGACGACGAGCGGCGACACGTTCGCGGGGGCCATCGCGTCGAAGGCGCCGGGGGTGTCCGGCGGGGCCATGGCCTGCGCGAATGCCTGTTCGGTCATGCGGGTGCGGGCCGCGGGGGCGATCGCGTTGACCTGGACGCCGTACCGCGCGAGTTCGGCCGCGGCGACCAGGGTCAGCCCGAGGATCCCGGCCTTCGCGGCGCTGTAGTTCCCCTGTCCGACCGAGCCCGAGAGGCCCGCGCCGCTGCTGGTGTTGACGACGCGGGCGTGCGGCGGGCGTCCCGCCTTCGCCTCCGTCCGCCAGTGCGCGGCCGCGTGCCGGAGGGGCAGGAAGTGGCCTCGGAGGTGGACGCGCAGTACGGCGTCCCAGTCGTCCTCGTCGAGGTTGACGAGCATCCGGTCGCGGAGGAAGCCGGCGTTGTTGACGAGGGTGTCGAGGCGTCCGTAGGTGTCGAGGGCGGCGCGTACGAGGGACGCGGCGCCCTCGGTGGTCGCGACGTCGCCGCCGTGGGCGACGGCGGTGCCGCCCGCCGCGCGGATCTCCTCGGCCACCCGCGCGGCCGGGCTGCCGGGGTCCGGGGTGCCGTCGAGGCCGACCCCGAGATCGTTGACGACGACGCGGGCGCCCTCGGCGGCGAAGGCGAGGGCGTGCGCCCGGCCGAGTCCGCGGCCCGCGCCGGTGACCACGACGACCCGCCCCTCGCACAGCAGCGGTGCGCCCATGTCAGTCCTCCTTGCCCGTGGTCGCCGCGTCGAGGAAGCGGGGACGTTCCCCGCCGCCGTGCACGAGCAGGCTCGCCCCGCTGACGTACGCGGCGGCGTCGGAGGCGAGGAAGACGGCGGCCCGGCCCACGTCGGCGGGTTCGGCGAGGCGTCCGAGCGGGACGGTGCGGGCGACGGCGGCGACCGCGTCCTCGTCGCCGTAGTGCAGGTGGGTCCGCTCGGTGCGGACCATGCCGACGACGAGGGTGTTGACGCGGATGTCGGGGGCCCACTCGACGGCCATCGAACGGGCGAGACTCTCCAGTCCGGCCTTGGCCGCGCCGTACGCCGCCGTGCCGGGCGAGGGCCGGGTGCCGCTCACGCTGCCGATCATGACGATCGCCCCCTTGGCGCGGCGGAGTTGGCGGCGTGCGGCGAGCGAGGCGGTCAGCGGCGCGGTGAGGTTGAGCTCGATCACGCGGGCGTGCCGCTCGGCCTCGGAGTCCGCGAGCGGCCGGTACGGGGTGCCGCCCGCGTTGTTGACCAGGACGTCGACGCGGGCCAGGCCGTCGAAGAAGTCGCGGACGGCTTCCGGGTCGCGCAGGTCGACGGAGGTGAAGCCGACGCCCTCGACGGGGCGCGGCGGCGGCCTGCGGGCGCAGACGACGACGTCGGCGCCGGCCTCGGCGAAGGCCCGTGCGATCCCGGCGCCCACGCCGCGGGTGCCTCCGGTGACGACGACGGTCCTGCCGCCGAGATCCACGTCGTCCACAGGGCCTCCCGCTCGGATGGGTTCGCTGCTAGCTTCGACGGTGTCACCTAACAAACGTTTGGTGGAAAGGTAGCTGATGCGCCCATGGGTGTCTCCACCTCGTCCCCGGAATCCGGGATTTGCGTCGTCACGGTCGACTATCCGCCGGTGAACGCGCTGCCGGTGCGGGGCTGGTTCGAGCTGGCCGACGCCGTGCGTTCGGCGGGCCGCGACCCGGCCGTGCGCTGCGTCGTGCTCGGGGCGCGCGGGCGCGGGTTCAGCGCGGGCGTCGACCTCAAGGAGATACAGCGGGACACCGAGGGGCACGGCGCGCTGATCGGGGCGAACAGGGGCTGCTTCGAGGCCTTCGCCGCGGTGTACGAGTGCGAGGTGCCGGTCGTCGCGGCGGTGCACGGCTTCTGCCTGGGCGGCGGTATCGGCCTGGTGGGGAACGCGGACGCGATCGTCGCGAGTGAGGACGCCACGTTCGGGCTGCCGGAGCTGGAGCGGGGCGCGCTCGGCGCCGCGACCCATCTCGCCCGGCTGGTCCCGCCGCACCTGATGCGCGTCCTGTACTACACCTCGCGCACGGCGACCGCCGCCGAGCTGCACGCGCACGGCTCGGTGTGGCGGGTCGTGCCGCGTGGCGAACTGGCCGCGGGGGCCCTAGAGCTGGCCCGCGAGATCGCCGCCAAGGACGGCGCTCTGGTCCGGCTCGCCAAGGCCGCCATCAACGGCATCGATCCGGTGGACGTGCGCCGCAGCTACCGCTTCGAGCAGGGTTTCACCTTCGAGGCCGGTCTGAGCGGGGTCGCCGGCCGGGTCCGTGACCGCTTCGGCGGGGAGCCGGCGCCCGTTCCGGCGGGTGAGCCGTCGGGCGGCGCGGAGGGGGCGCGATGAGCGACAAGACGATGTCGGCCGAGGAGGCCGTCGGCCGTCTGGAGAGCGGGATGACGCTCGGCATCGGCGGCTGGGGCTCGCGCCGCAAGCCGATGGCCCTGGTGAGAGCACTGCTCCGGTCCCGGATCACCGATCTCACCGTCGTCTCGTGCGGTGGCCCGGACGTCGGTCTGCTCGCCGCCGCGGGCCGCCTCCGAAGACTCGTCACCCCCTTCGTCACCCTCGACTCGATCCCGCTCGAACCGCACTACCGCGCGGCGCGGCAGCGGGCGGAGTTCGAGCTGACGGAGATCGACGAGGCGATGTTCATGTGGGGGCTGCACGCGGCGGCCAACCGGCTGCCGTTCCTGCCGGTGCGGGCCGGCCTCGGCTCCGACGTGATGCGGGTCAACCCCGCGCTGCGGACGGTCACGTCGCCGTACGCCGACGCCTCCACGGGGATGCGGGAGGAGTTCGTCGCCATGCCGGCCCTGCGCCTGGACGCCGCGCTGGTCCACATGAACCGCGCGGACCGCCTGGGCAACGGGCAGTACCTGGGCCCCGACCCCTACTTCGACGACCTGTTCTGCGAGGCGGCCGACGCCGCGTACGTCTCGTGCGAGCGGCTCGTGGAGACCGCCGCGCTGACCGCGGACGCCGCCCCGCAGACGCTGCTGCTGAAGCGGTCGTACGTGACCGGCGTCGTCGAGGCACCGGACGGCGCGCACTTCACGTCCTGCGCCCCGGACCACGGCCGCGACGAGACCTTCCAGAAGCTGTACGCCGCCATGCCCTACGCCGAGTTCGCCGAGCGGTTCCTGAGCGGCGACGAACGGGACTACCAGCGCGCCGTCCGCGCCTGGCGGAAGGAAGGGACCACATGAGCACCCCGGCCGCACCACCTCCCCCGCCCAGCCCCGCCGCACCGCCTGCCCCGCCCACCCGCGCCGAGTACTGCGTGATCGCCTGCGCCGAGACCTGGCGCGGCGCCGGGGAGGTGCTCGCCGCCGCCATGGGCGTGATCCCGTCCCTCGGCGCCCGGCTCGCCCGGCGCACGTTCGCACCCGACCTGCTGCTCACCGACGGCGAGGCGATGCTCGTGCGGCCGGACGGCACCCCGGAGGGCTGGCTGCCGTACCGCGCGCACCTGGCCATGGTGACCGGCGGGCGGCGGCACGTGATGATGGGCGCGAGCCAGCTCGACCGCTTCGGCAACCAGAACATCTCGTGCGTCGGTGACTGGGCCCGGCCCGCCCGCCAGCTCCTCGGCGTGCGAGGCGCCCCGGCCAACACCCTGAACAATCCGACCAGTTACTGGGTGCCGAGGCACTCGCCGCGCGTCTTCGTCGCGGCCGTCGACATGGTGTGCGGGGTGGGGTACGACCGGGCCGCGGCGGCGGGGCCCGGCGCCGGCCGCTACCACCACGTCGCCCGCGTCGTCTCCGACCTCGGTGTCTTCGACTTCGACACCCCCGACCACGCGATGCGCCTGGCGTCCCTGCACCCGGGCGTCACCGTCGAGCAGGTCCGGGCGGCGACCGGCTTCGCGCTGCACGTCCCCGACGAGGTACCCCCCACCCGTGAACCCACCGACGAGGAGCGCCGGTTGCTCCGCGAGGTCGTCGATCCCGAGGGGGCCCGGGACCGCGAGGTGGCCGACCCCGCCGCACCCGCCCCGCGCCCGGCGGGGCGCTGATGGAGACCGCGCTGACCCGGCTCGTCGGCGTCCGCCATCCGGTCGTGCAGACCGGCATGGGCTGGGTGGCGGGGCCCCGCCTGGTCTCCGCCGCGGCGAACGCGGGCGCCCTCGGCATCCTGGCCTCCGCGACGATGACGACCGACCGGCTGCGGGAGGCGATACGGGAGGTCAAGTCCCGTACGGACGCGCCGTTCGGGGTGAACCTGCGCGCGGACGCGGGGGACGCCGGCGACCGGGTGCGGATCGTCGTCGAGGAGGGGGTGCGCGTCGCGTCCTTCGCGCTCGCCCCCTCGCGGGAGCTGATCGGCGAGCTGAAGGAGGCGGGTGTCGTCGTGGTCCCGTCCGTCGGCGCGCGGCGGCACGCCGAGAAGGTGGCCGCCTGGGGCGCGGACGCGGTGATCGTGCAGGGCGGCGAGGGCGGCGGGCACACCGGCGAGGTGGCGACGACGGTGCTGCTGCCGCAGGTGGTGGACGCGGTGGACATCCCGGTCGTGGCGGCGGGCGGTTTCCACGACGGGCGGGGCCTGGTGGCGGCGCTGGCCTACGGCGCGGCGGGCGTGGCGATGGGCACGCGCTTTTTGCTGACGTCGGACTCGACGGTCCCGGCCGCCGTGCTGGCGAGGTATCTGGCGGCGACGGTCAAGGACGTCACGGTCACCACGGCCGTCGACGGACTTGCGCACCGGATGCTGCGGACGGACCTGGTGGACGCACTGGAGCGGTCGGGCCGCGCGCGGTCGCTGGCGCGGGCGCTGCGGCGGGCCGCCGGGTTCCGGAAGGTGTCCGGCCTGTCGTGGTCCCGGATGGTCCGCGACGGACTCGCGATGCGGCACGGCAGGGACCTGGCCTGGAGCCAGGTGCTGATGGCCGCCAACACGCCGATGCTGCTCAGGGCGTCGATGGTGGACGGCCGTACGGATCTGGGGCTGATGTCGGCCGGTCAGGTCGCGGGCGTGATCGATGACCTGCCGTCGTGCGCGGAGCTGGTCGAGCGGGTGATGGCGCAGGCCGACGCGACGCTCCGGGCGCTGGCCACCGCCGCGCCGCCCACCCCTTGAGACGCCCGTCTCGACCGGGGCGGTCCCGGATCACCCATGCCCGGCGTCACTCACTGCCAGGCCCCTGAGAGCACGTCCGCCTGAGCCCTCCCTCGGGCATCCTCACGAACACAGCATGCGCGGACGCGCGGATAGGCAGACGCGCAGACGTGCGGACTCGCGGACTCGCGGACTCGCGGACTCGCGGACTCGCAGGCGTGCTTGGACATGGGTCGGTGCCACGAACGTGGGACGCGCCAAGGAAGCAAGAACGCCGCACGCGCCGGGGCCGTCGGAGGCACCGGAAGCGCCGCACGCGCCGGACGCGCCGCCCGCCTCAGAGGCGTTCGATGATCGTCACGTTGGCCTGGCCGCCGCCCTCGCACATCGTCTGGAGGCCGAAGCGGCCGCCGGTGCGCTCCAGTTCGTGCAGCAGGGTCGTCATGAGCCTCACGCCGGTGGCGCCGAGCGGATGGCCGAGGGCGATGGCGCCGCCGTTGACGTTGACCTTCTCCGGGTCCGCCCCGGTCTCCCGCGTCCAGGCGAGGACGACCGGCGCGAAGGCCTCGTTGATCTCCACCAGGTCGATGCCGTCGAGGGACATGCCGGTCTTCTTCAGGGCGTGCGCGGTGGCCGGGATGGGCGCGGACAGCATGCGGACGGGGTCCTCGCCGCGGACGGAGAGGTGGTGGACGCGGGCGCGCGGTGTCAGCCCGTGGGTGCGGAGCGCCCGTTCGGAGGCGAGCAGCATCGCGGCGGCGCCGTCGGAGACCTGGGAGGAGCAGGCGGCGGTGATGGTGCCGCCCTCGACGACCGGTTTCAGGGCGGCCATCTTCTCCGGCGAGGTGTCCCGGCGCGGCCCCTCGTCGGCGGTGACGGCTCCGTACGCCACGGTCTCGCGGGCGAAGCGGCCCTCGTCGGCGGCGCGCAGGGCCCGCCGGTGCGAGCGCAGGGCGTACTCCTCCTGGTCGCGGCGGGTGATGCCCCACTTGGCGGCGATCAGTTCGGCGCCGTGGAACTGGTCGACGGGCAGGTCGCCGTAGCGGGCCCGCCAGCCCTCGCTGCCCGCGAAGGGGCCCTCGGTGAGGCCGAGCGGTTCGGCGGCCCGGCGGGAGGCGAAGGCGATGGGGATCTGCGTCATGTTCTGGACACCGCCCGCGACCACGAGGTCCTGCGTGCCGGACAGGACGGCCTGGGCGGCGAAGTGCACGGCCTGCTGGGAGGACCCGCACTGGCGGTCGACGGTGACGCCGGGTACCTCCTCGGGCAGTCCGGCGGCCAGCCAGCTGGTGCGGGCGATGTCCCCGGCCTGGGGCCCGACCGCGTCCAGGCAGCCGAAGACGACGTCCTCGACGGCGGCGGGGTCCACCCCGCCGCGCCCGAGCAGGGCCTTGAGGACGTGGGCGCCCAGGTCGGCCGGGTGCACACCGCCCAGTCCCCCGCCGCGTCGCCCGACGGGGGTGCGGACCGCTTCGACGATGTAGGCCTCGGCCATGACGGTGTCCCTCCAGGGTCACGTGTCGCGTGGGGTGATCCCGTCCAGCACCATCGACAGGTACTGCCGGGCGATCTCCTCGGGGCTGTGCTGTCCGCCTGGCCGGTACCAGGACGCGGCGACCCACACGGTGTCGCGCACGAACCGGTAGGCGAGCCGGATGTCGAGGTCGGCGCGGAACACCTCGGCGGCGACGCCGCGTTGCAGCGTGCTGAGCCACGCCTTCTCGAAGTTGCGCTGCGACGCGGCGAGGAACGCGAACCGCTCCTGCGCGACGAGGTGCCGGGACTCCTTCTGGTAGATGGCGACGGCGGCGCGGTGCCGGTCGATCTCCCGGAACGACTCGGTGACGAGGGCCTCCAGGGTCTCCCGGGGCCCGAGTCCGGCGGCGAGGACGGTGTCGTAGCCGTCCCACAGCTCGTCGAGGAAGGTCCGCAGGATCTCCTCCAGCATCGATTCCTTGGAGTCGAAGTGGTAGTAGAGGCTGCCCGCGAGCATTCCGGCCCGGTCCGCGATCTTGCGGACGGTGGTGGCGTTGTAGCCCTGGTCGGCGAACACCTCGGCGGCCGTGCCGAGGAGTTCACGGCGCCGCTCCGGCGATGCGGTCACCTGGGGCTTCTTCTTGGTAGGCACACGCTCATTGTGGTCCTAGGCATGCTGGCTGCTGACGGACAGGACCTCGCCGGTGAGGTACGAGGAGTAGCCGGACGCCAGGAACACGATCACGTTGGCCACCTCCCAGGGCTCGGCGTACCGGCCGAAGGCCTCGCGGGCGGTGAGTTCCGCCAGCAGTTCGGGGGTGGTGACCTTCGCCAGGTGCGGGTGCATGGCGAGGCTGGGCGAGACGGCGTTGACCCGGACCCCGTAGGCGGCGGCCTCGATCGCGGCGCACCGGGTGAGTGCCATGACCCCGGCCTTGGCGGCGGCGTAGTGCGCCTGTCCGGCCTGGGCGCGCCAGCCGACGACGGAGGCGTTGTTGACGACGACTCCGCCGTGGCCGTGGTGCCGGAACAGGCGCAGGGCGGCCCGGGTGCAGCGGAAGGTCCCGGTCAGCGTCACGTCGAGGACCTTCGCCCACTGCGTGTCGGTCATGTCGACGAGGGGCGCGGTCCCGCCGAGGCCCGCGTTGTTGACGACGATGTCCAGGCGGCCGTGGAGACCGGCGGCGGTGTCGAAGAGGGCGTGGACCTGGTCCTCGTCGGTGACGTCGCAGGGCCGGGCGGCGACGTTCGCGGTGCCGAACTCCTCGGCCAGGGCGCGGGCGGTGTCCTCCAGGCGTCGTGCGTGGGCGTCGCTGAGGAGGACACGCGCGCCCTCCTCCAGGAAGCGGCGGGCGGTGGCTCCGCCGATGCCGGCGCCGGCGGCGGCGGTGATGACGGCGGTGCGGCCGCTCAGCAGCCCGTGGCCCGGTACGTACGCCGGGCTCTCGACGTCGCTCATGGCCCCAAGCTAACCTACCAAACACTTGTTAGGGAAGGTGCGGCCGCCGCCGGCCCGAGCCCCGTCACCGAAGGGTGCCGCCATGGATCTCACGCACTCCCCCGCCGACGAGGCGTTCCGCGCCGAGGCCCGGGCCTGGCTCGCCGCCCACGTCCCGGTGGAGCCGCTGCCCTCCCTGGAGACCGCCGAGGGCTTCGCCGCCCACCGCGCCTGGGAGGCCGAACTGGCCGCCGACCGCTGGTCGGTGGTGTCCTGGCCGGCGGCGTACGGCGGCCGGGACGCGGATCTCGTCCGGTGGCTGGTCTTCGAGGAGGAGTACTGGGCGGCCGGCGCCCCGGGCCGGGTCGCCCAGAACGGCGTCAGCCTCCTCGCCCCGACCCTCTTCGCGCACGGCACGCGGGAGCAGCGCGCCCGCGTCCTCCCGCCGATGGCGCGCGGTGAGGAGATCTGGGCGCAGGCGTGGTCCGAGCCGGAGGCGGGGTCCGACCTGGCCTCGCTCAGGTCCCGCGCGGTGCGCACCGCGGGGGGCTGGCTGCTGAGCGGGCAGAAGGCGTGGTCGTCGCGGGCGGCGTTCGCGGACCGGGCGTTCGGGCTGTTCCGCAGCGACCCGGACGCGCCGAGGCGGCACCAGGGGCTGACGTATCTGATGTTCGGCCTGCGGGCGCCCGGGGTGACGGTCCGGCCGGTCGGCCGCCTGGACGGCAAGCCGGCTTTCGCCGAACTCTTCCTGGACGGGGTCTTCGTGCCGGACGAGGACGTGATCGGCGAGCCGGGCGACGGCTGGCGGGTCGCCATGTCGACAGCGGGGGACGAGCGCGGTCTGACGCTCCGCTCCCCCGGCCGCTTCCTCGCCGCCGCCGACCGGCTGACCCGGCTCTGGCACGAGCGCGCCGACCCGGCGGACACGGCGCTGCGGGACCGGGTGGCCGACGCGGTGATCGGTGCCCGCGCCTATCAGCTGTTCACGTACGCGCACGCGTCCCGTGCCACCGCGGGCGAGACCCCGGGCGCGGAGTCCAGCCTGAACAAGCTGTTCTGGTCCGAGTTCGACCTCGCGCTGCACGAGACGGCGCTCGATCTGCTGGGCCCGGACGGGGAGTTGTCCGGCACCGAGTGGGCGCAGGGGTACGTCTTCGCGCTGGCCGGCCCGATCTACGCGGGCACGAACGAGATCCAGCGCGACATCGTCGCCGAGCGGCTGCTCGGCCTGCCAAAGGGGCGCCGGTGATGCGTTTCCTGCCGGACGCCGAGCAGCGTGCCTTCGCCCGCTCGCTCGACGCGATGCTGACGTCCGCGGACACCCCGGCGGTCGTGCGGGCCTGGGGCGCAGGCGAGCGGGCGCCGGGCCGGGCGCTGTGGTCCCGGCTGGCCGACGCGGGCGTCTTCGCGCTGGCGGTGCCCGAGGCGTACGGCGGGGTCGGGCCGCTGCCGGTGGAACTGGCCGTCGCCTGCGTCGAGTCGGGGCGGCACGCGGTGCCCGGTCCGCTGGCGGAGACGGTGGCGGCGGCCGCCCTGCTGGCGGGGCTCGACGACCCGGGCCCGGCCGGGCGGCTGCTGCCGGCGCTGGTGTCGGGCGGGTCCCTGGCGACGCTGGCCTTCGGGGACGCGTACGCGCTGGACGGCGAGGCGGCGGAGGTGGTCCTCGCGGTGAGCGGCGACGAGCTGCGGGCGGCTCCCGGCCACGGTCCGGCGCGGGTGTCGCTGGACTCGTCCCGCCGGCTGACCCGCCCCCTGCCGGGCGGCGAACTGCTGGCCGCCGGCCCCGACGTCACCCGGGCCTGTGCCCGCGCCCTGCTCTGGGCCCGCGTCGCCACCGCCGCCCAGGCCCTCGGTGCCGGGCTCACGCTGCTGGACCGCACCGTCGCGTACGTGAAGCGGCGCACCCAGTTCGGTGTCCCCGTCGGCTCGTTCCAGGCCGTCAAGCACCGGCTCGCGGACGCGCGGACCGCGCTGGAGTTCGCCCGGCCGATGCTGTTCGGTGCCGCGCTCACGATGGACCCGGCCGACGTGGCCGCCGCCAAGGTGCTGGCCTGCGAGAGCGCGTACGCGACGGCCAGGACCGCGCTGCAACTGCACGGCGCGATCGGCTACACCACCGAGTACGACCTCTCGCTCTGGCTGACCCGGGCCCGCGCCCTGCGGACGGCGTGGGGGACGCCGTCCGAGTGCCGGGCCCGCGTCATGGACGGCGCCCGCCGCCCGTGAGGCCCGGGTGCTCCTCCCGCGCCGGCTCCGGGATGCGGGTCCGCGGCCCGGGCGGGACTCGGGCGGCCGTACGCGGGGTCCCCGGGGCTGCTTCCGGGCGGGGCGCGGGCGGCCGCGCGCGGGCCCACCGCGAGACACCGCTTCCGGGTGAGGCGCGGGGCGGCGGGCGGTGCCCCTTCCGGGCAGGGCGCGGGGCGGCCGTGCGCGCAACCACCGCGAGGCGCCGCTCCTTTCGAGCCTTCTCAGGGCGGCACGAGGGCTCGGCCTCAGGGCGGCCCGGAGACTCCGCAAGGTCAACGAGGCCCGGACGCGCGGGAGTCGGGGGTGTACGGCGGGCCGCGTCAGTCCTGCCGGACGTTGCCGATGACGGCGGTGCGGCCCTCGGCGTGCAGCACGGTGTCCGGGCCGGCCAGTAGGACGGCGTCGTACCGGCCGAGGACCGTCCCGGCGACCTCGGCGGTCCCGTCGAGCGCGACGACGAGCACGGGCGCGGCGGGCAGGGCGAGGTGGCCGCGGACCACCGCGACGGTCGGAGCCGGACGGCCGCAGTCCCTGCGCCACATGACGTTGAGGTTCACGACGGGTCCGGCGATCAGCCGGCAGTGGGTCGGCACGTCGCCCCGGAAGTGCCGCGGCACGTGGCGGGTGTCGACGAGCCGCCGTTCGCCGCCCACCGTGAGGTCCATCCCGGCGCCCTCGACGACGGTCAGCGTGCGGTCGACGCCGGGGAACGCGGAGAACGGCCCGTCCGCGCCGACCTCGGCCAGGCTCACGCGCCAGACGAAGTCGGTCATGTCCGCGCCCGGCGGCCAGGCCGCGATCTCGCGCGTGACACCGCCCCCGTTGCGCCAGGGCACGGCGGTGCGTGTGGCGGCGGGCAGCAGCCGGGTCACCGTACGATGCCGCGCGCCCGCGCCGCGGCGAGCCACTGCGGGAACTCGCCCACGAGACGGTCGTACAGTTCGGCGTCGGACACCGCGCTCGGGTCCGAACCGGCGTGGAAGAAACCGGCGTTGTCGACGGCGCGCTTCTGCGGGACGGCCAGCTCGTCGAGCTTGCGCAGGAAATCGAACTGCCTGCTGCCCGGGTCGCCGAAGCCGACGAACTGCCAGAACAGCGGGAGTTCGGCCGCCTTGCACAGGTACCGCTCCGCGGCGAGCTTGTTGATGGGGCCGCCGTCGGTCTGGAAGACGACGAGCGCCGGTTCCGTGGCGCCGCTGTCCAGGTGCAGGTCGATGACCGCGTCCATCGCCAGGTGGTAGCTGGTCCTGCCCATGTGGCCGAGCCCGGAAGCGATCTGCTCGATCCGGCCCCGGTGGTTGACGAGCGCGATGTCGGTGACCGCGTCGATGTCGGTCGAGAAGAAGACGACGGGGACCCTCCCGTCGTCGTCGAAGTGCGCCGCGAGACCCAGCACCCGGTCGGCGAGCGCCTGCACGCTGCCGTCCTTGTAGTACGGCTTCATGGAGCCGGAGTAGTCCACGACGAGGTAGACGGCGGCCCGCTGCCCGTCCAGCCCGTGCTCGGTGAGGGACACCCCGGCGGTCTTGTACAGGCTGACCAGCGCGGGCGCCGTCTCCTGCACCTTGCTCAGACTGATCCCGGCCATGCGGGCTCCCCTCTCGCTGCGCTCCCCGGACACGCGCATGCCGAGATTACGCCACCGCGGTCACCCGGACGGCCCCGCTTCCGGGCCCCTGACCTGCGTTCGCTAGTTTGTTCGCCGCCGACCCCACCGGCACACCGTCCCCGTGTCATCCGTATCTGTGAGGAGCCGGCGTGGAGTCCGAGTCCACCGTCACCACCTGCTACCGCCATCCCAAGGTGGAGTCGCACGTCCGCTGCACCCGCTGCGACCGCTACATCTGCCCGGACTGCATGCGGGAGGCGGCCGTCGGTCACCAGTGCGTGGAGTGCGTGCGGGACGGCGCGCGGTCGATCCGGCAGGCCCGGACCGTCTTCGGTGGCCGGATCTCGACGGTGCCCGTGGTGACGTACGTGCTGATCGCGCTCAACGTGCTCGCCTACCTCGCCCAGTTGGCCCGCTCCGACGTGACGAGCCGCTTCCAGATGCTGGGCGCCGGCCTGTCCGGACCGGACGGGCACTACGGCTGGCTGGACGGCTACCCCGCCGGCTACCACCCGGAGGGTGTGATCGACGGGGAGTGGTACCGGCTGCTGACCGGCGCGTTCCTCCATCTGCCCGCCACGGAGACGCCGTTCGGCATCCTGCACATCGTGATGAACATGGCCTCGCTGTGGAGCCTGGGCGTCGTCGTGGAGGCCCGGCTCGGCCGCGTCCGCTACCTCGCCCTGTACCTGCTGTCGGCGCTCGGCGGCTCGGTCCTGGTGCTGCTGATCGCGCCGTACGTCCCCGTGGTCGGCGCCTCGGGCGCGATCTTCGGAGTGGGTGCCGCGTACTACGTGACGGCCCGCCGGATCGGCGGGGACATGCGGCAGGTCAACCAGTTCATCGGGAGTCTGCTGCTCTGGCTGCTGATCTCGGCGGGCCTGACGTCCTGGCAGGGCCACCTGGGCGGTCTGCTGACGGGCGGCGCCGTGACCCTCGCCTACGCCTACGCGCCGCGCGGGCGCCACCGGGCGCTGGTGCAGGCCTGCGCGTGCGTGGCGCTGCTGACGCTCCTGGTGGTACTGGCGGTGGTCAAGCAGTCGGCCCTGGCGAGCGGACTGGCCTGAGCCCTGCGGGGTGCGTGCCCGCCGTACCCTGTGCGGCATGAAACGTGCCGTCGGCCTGCTGTGGGCCACCGTCCCCCTCGTGGCCGCGGCGGCCGTCTGGTGCGCGCTGCCCGATCACGCGGGCACGCGGGACGACAAGGGCGGCGCGACCGCGTCGCGGCCCGCCGGTCCGTCCGCCGCGCCCGAGGCGGGCGGCGGACGGACCGCTCCCCGGCCGTCCGGCCTCGCCGCGCCCGGCAAGAAGGAACTGGCCCAGCAGCTGGTGGCGAGCGCCGAGAACTCCACGCTCGACTGGCGCGGGCAGTACGGCTACATCGAGGACATCGGGGACGGCCGGGGCTACACCGCCGGCATCGTCGGCTTCTGCTCCGGCACCCACGACCTGCTCACCGTCGTGGAGCGCTACACCGAGGAGCGGCCCGGCAACCCGCTCGCGCGCTACCTCCCGGCGCTGCGCGAGGTGGACGGCACGGACTCCCACCGCGGTCTCGGGCCGCGGTTCACTGCGGCCTGGAAGGCGGAGGCCCGCGTCGCGGCGTTCCGCCGGGTCCAGGACGAGGAGCGCGACCGCGTGTACTTCGATCCCGCGGTCCGGCGCGCGAAGCTCGACGGTCTCGGCACGCTCGGCCAGTTCGTCTACTACGACGCGATGGTCATGCACGGCGCCGGGCGGGGCCCCGACGGCTTCGACGGCATGCGCGAGAGGGCGATCGCGCAGGCGGACACCCCGGCCGAGGGCGGCTCCGAGAAGGCGTACCTCGACATCTTCCTGGACATCCGCCGCCGCGCCATGAAGGCGTCCCCCGACCACCGCGACACCAGCCGCATCGACACCGCCCAGCGCCGCTTCCTGTACGACGGCAACCTGGACCTGGACACCCCGCTGACGTGGAAGGTCTACGGGGAGACGTACGAGGTCGGGTAGCCGCCCGGACGCGGACGCACCACGGCGCCCACCCGGACCGCCCGGACGCGGACGCACCACGGCGCCCACCCAGGTCCGGTCGGGGACGGGCAGGCGCCGCGTTCAGTTCCGTACGCCTTTGTACGGGACGACTGTGGGGGTGGGGCGTCAGACCATGAGGGAGCGGTCCGTCGGGCGGATCGGGGCCGGCAGGTCGCTGGCCCCGGTCAGGAAGCGGTCGACCCCGCGGGCGGCCGAGCGGCCCTCCGCGATGGCCCAGACGATGAGCGACTGGCCGCGGCCCGCGTCACCGGCGACGAAGACGCCGGGCACGTTGGTCTGGTAGTCGCCGTCGCGGGCGATGTTGCCGCGCTCGTCGAGGTCGAGGCCGAACTGCGAGACCAGGCCGTTCTGGACGTCCGTGCCGGTGAAGCCCATCGCCAGGGTGACCAGCTGGGCCGGGATCTTCCGCTCCGTGCCCGGCTTCTGGGTGAGCTTGCCGTCGACGAACTCCACCTCGACGAGGTGCAGCCACTGGACGTTGCCGTCCTCGTCGCCCTCGAAGTGGGTGGTGTTGACGGAGTAGACCCGCTCACCGCCCTCCTCGTGCGCGGAGGTGACCTTGTACAGCATCGGGAAGGTCGGCCACGGCTGGTGCGGGGCGCGGTCCTCGCCGGGCCTCGGCATGATCTCCAGCTGCGTGACGGAGGCGGCGCCCTGGCGGTGGGCGGTGCCGACGCAGTCGGCGCCGGTGTCCCCGCCGCCGATCACGACGACGTGCTTGCCCTCGGCGGTGATCGGGGGCGCCACGTAGTCGCCCTCCTGCACCTTGTTGGCGAGGGGCAGGTACTCCATCGCCTGGTGGATGCCGTTCAGTTCGCGGCCCGGGACGGGCAGGTCGCGGGCGGTGGTGGCGCCGGCGGCGACGACCACGGCGTCGTACCGCTTGCGCAGGTCCGTCGCCTTGAGGTCGCGGCCGATCTCGATGCCGGTCCGGAAGCGGGTGCCCTCCGCGCGCATCTGCTCGATACGCCGGTTGATGTGCCGCTTCTCCATCTTGAACTCGGGGATGCCGTAGCGCAGCAGGCCCCCGACGCGGTCGGCGCGCTCGTACACCGCGACCGTGTGGCCGGCCCGGGTCAGCTGCTGGGCGGCGGCGAGGCCCGCCGGGCCCGAGCCGACGACGGCGACCGTCTTGCCGCTGAGGCGCTCGGGGATCTGCGGGGCGACGTCCCCGGTGTCCCACGCCTTGTCGATGATCGAGACCTCGACGTTCTTGATGGTCACGGCGGGCTGGTTGATGCCGAGCACGCAGGCCGACTCACAGGGCGCCGGGCACAGGCGCCCGGTGAACTCCGGGAAGTTGTTGGTCGCGTGCAGCCGCTCCGACGCCGCCTGCCAGTCCTCGCGGTAGGCGTAGTCGTTCCACTCGGGGATCAGGTTCCCGAGCGGACAGCCGTTGTGGCAGAACGGGATGCCGCAGTCCATGCAGCGCGAGGCCTGCGTGGGGATGATCGGCAGCAGCGAGCCGGGAACATAGACCTCGTTCCAGTCCCGCACGCGCTCCTCGACGGGGCGGGACCGGGCGACCTCGCGGCCGTGGTTGAGAAAGCCCTTGGGATCAGCCATTGGTCGCCGCCTCCATCATCTTCTCGGTGATCTCGGTCTCGGAGAGACCGGCTCGCTCGGCGGCGTCCTTGGCGGCGAGCACTGCCTTGTACGTGCTGGGGATGATCTTGCTGAAGCGGGCCACCGCGGTGTCCCACTCGGCCAGGAGCTTCTCGGCGACGGTCGAGCCCGTCTCCTCCTGGTGGCGGCGCACCACGTCGTGCAGCCACTGCTTGTCGGTGTCGTCGAGGGCCTCGACCGCGCCGACGCTGGCGGCGTTCACGTTGTCGGGGTTCAGGTCGATGACGTACGCGATGCCGCCGGACATGCCGGCCGCGAAGTTGCGGCCGGTCTCGCCGAGGACGACCGCGTGACCGCCGGTCATGTACTCGCAGCCGTGGTCGCCCACGCCCTCGGACACCACGGTGGCGCCGGAGTTGCGGACGCAGAAGCGCTCGCCGGTGCGGCCGCGCAGGAACAGCTCTCCGCCCGTCGCGCCGTACGCGATCGTGTTGCCCGCGATGGTGGAGTACTCGGCGAGGTGGTCGGCGCCCCGGTCGGGACGGACGACGACCCTTCCGCCGGACAGGCCCTTGCCGACGTAGTCGTTGGCGTCGCCCTCCAGGCGCAGCGTGACACCGCGCGGCAGGAAGGCGCCGAAGGACTGGCCCGCGGAACCGGTGAAGGTGATGTCGATGGTGTCGTCGGGCAGGCCCGCGCCGCCGAACTTCTTCGTCACCTCGTGGCCGAGCATCGTGCCGACCGTGCGGTTGATGTTGCGGATCGGGACCTGGGCGCGGACCGGGCGGGCGTCGGCCTGGGAGTTCGCGGCCAGCGCGTCGCCGGCGAGCCTGATCAGCTCGTTGTCCAGCGCCTTCTCCAGGCCGTGGTCCTGCTCGATCACCTGGTGCAGCGAGGCGCCCTCGGGCAGCTCGGGCACGTAGAACAGCGGGGACAGGTCCAGGCCCTGCGCCTTCCAGTGGTCGACGGCACGGGTGACGTCGAGCGCCTCTGCGTGGCCGACGGCCTCCTCGATGGAGCGGAAGCCCAGCTCGGCGAGGATCTCGCGGACCTCCTCGGCGATGAACTGGAAGAAGTTCACGACGTACTCGGCCTTGCCCGCGAACCTGTCCCGCAGGGTGGGGTTCTGGGTGGCGATGCCGACCGGACAGGTGTCGAGGTGGCAGACGCGCATCATGACGCAGCCGGAGACGACGAGCGGCGCGGTCGCGAAACCGAACTCCTCGGCGCCGAGCAGCGCGGCGATGACGACGTCGCGGCCGGTCTTCAGCTGGCCGTCGGTCTGCACGACGATGCGGTCGCGCAGGCCGTTGAGCAGCAGGGTCTGCTGGGTCTCGGCGAGGCCGAGCTCCCAGGGGCCGCCCGCGTGCTTGAGCGAGGTCAGCGGGGAGGCGCCGGTGCCGCCGTCGTGGCCGGAGATGAGCACCACGTCCGCGTGCGCCTTGGAGACACCCGCGGCGACCGTGCCGACGCCGACCTCGGAGACCAGCTTGACGTGGATCCGCGCCCGCGGGTTCGCGTTCTTCAGGTCGTGGATCAGCTGGGCGAGGTCTTCGATGGAGTAGATGTCGTGGTGCGGCGGCGGCGAGATCAGGCCGACGCCGGGGGTGCTGTGCCGGGTCTTGGCGACCCAGGGGTACACCTTGTGGCCGGGCAGCTGGCCGCCCTCGCCGGGCTTGGCGCCCTGCGCCATCTTGATCTGGATGTCGTCGGCGTTGACCAGGTACTCGGAGGTGACGCCGAAGCGGCCGGAGGCGACCTGCTTGATCGACGAACGGCGCGCGGGGTCGTACAGCCGGTCCGCGTCCTCGCCGCCCTCACCGGTGTTGGACTTGCCGCCCAGCTGGTTCATGGCGATGGCGAGGGTCTCGTGCGCCTCCTTGGAGATGGAGCCGTACGACATGGCGCCGGTGGAGAAGCGCTTGACGATCTCGGTGACCGGCTCGACCTCGTCGATGGAGATCGGCTCGCGGCCGGAGGAGAAGCCGAACAGGCCGCGCAGCGTCATCAGGCGCTCGGACTGCTCGTTCACGCGGTCCGTGTACTTCTTGAAGATGTCGTAGCGGCGGGTGCGCGTGGAGTGCTGGAGGCGGAAGACCGTCTCCGGGTCGAACAGGTGCGGTTCGCCCTCGCGGCGCCACTGGTACTCGCCCCCTATCTCCAGGGCGCGGTGCGCGGGCGCGATGCCGGAGGCCGGGTACGCCTTGGAGTGGCGGGCGGCGACCTCCTTGGCGATGACGTCGAGGCCGGCGCCGCCGATCTTCGTCGCGGTGCCGTTGAAGTACTTCTCGACGAAGGCCTGGTCCAGGCCGACGGCCTCGAAGACCTGGGCGCCGCGGTAGGAGGCGACGGTCGAGATGCCCATCTTGGACATGACCTTCAGGACGCCCTTGCCGAGGGCGTAGATCAGGTTGCGGATGGCCTGCTCGGGCTCGATGCCCTCCAGGAACGTGCCCGCGCGGACCAGGTCCTCGACGGACTCCATGGCCAGGTACGGGTTGACGGCGGCGGCGCCGTAGCCGATGAGGAGGGCCACGTGGTGGACCTCGCGGACGTCGCCGGCCTCGACCAGCAGACCCACCTGGGTGCGCTGCTTGGTGCGGATGAGGTGGTGGTGGACGGCCGCGGTGAGCAGCAGCGAGGGGATCGGCGCGTGCTCGGCGTCGGAGTGCCGGTCGGACAGGACGATGAGCCGGGCGCCGTTCTCGATGGCGGCGTCGGCCTCGGCGCAGATCTCCTCGATCCGGGCGGCCAGCGAGTCGCCGCCGCCGGAGACCCGGTACAGGCCGGACAGCGTCGCGGCCTTCATACCGGGCATGTCGCCGTCGGCGTTGATGTGGATGAGCTTGGCCAGCTCGTCGTTGTCGATCACCGGGAACGGCAGGGTGACGCTCCGGCAGGACGCGGCGGTCGGCTCCAGGAGGTTGCCCTGCGGGCCCAGCGAGGAGCGCAGGGAGGTGACGAGCTCCTCGCGGATGGCGTCCAGCGGCGGGTTGGTGACCTGCGCGAACAGCTGCGTGAAGTAGTCGAAGAGCAGGCGCGGGCGCTGCGAGAGCGCGGCGATGGGGGTGTCCGTGCCCATCGAGCCGATCGGCTCGGCGGCGGCCCGGGCCATCGGCGCGACGATGACGCGCAGCTCCTCCTCGGTGTAGCCGAAGGTCTGCTGGCGGCGGGTGACCGACGCGTGCGTGTGCACGATGTGCTCGCGCTCGGGCAGGTCGGACAGCTCGATCTCGCCGGCCTCCAGCCACTCCGCGTAGGGCTTCTCGGCGGCGAGGGCGGCCTTGATCTCGTCGTCCTCGATGATGCGGTGCTCGGCGGTGTCCACGAGGAACATGCGGCCGGGCTGGAGGCGGCCCTTGCGGACGACCTTCGCGGGGTCGATGTCGAGGACGCCGACCTCGGAGCCGAGGACGACGAGGCCGTCGTCGGTGACCCAGTAGCGGCCGGGGCGCAGGCCGTTGCGGTCGAGGACCGCGCCGACCTGGGTGCCGTCGGTGAAGGTGACGCAGGCGGGGCCGTCCCAGGGCTCCATCTGCGTGGCGTGGTACTGGTAGAACGCGCGGCGGGCCGGGTCCATGGAGTCGTGGTTCTCCCACGCCTCCGGGATCATCATGAGCACGCTGTGCGGCAGGGAGCGGCCGCCGAGGTGCAGCAGCTCCAGGACCTCGTCGAAGGACGCCGAGTCGGAGGCGTCCGGCGTGCAGACGGGGAAGATGCGCTCCAGCTTGTCGCTGCCGAACAGGTCGGAGACGAGCTGCGACTCGCGCGCCTTCATCCAGTTCCGGTTGCCCTTGACCGTGTTGATCTCGCCGTTGTGCGCGACGAAGCGGTACGGGTGGGCGAGCGGCCAGCTGGGGAAGGTGTTGGTGGAGAACCGGGAGTGCACGAGCGCGATCGCGGAGGCGAAGCGGCGGTCGGACAGGTCCGGGAAGAAGGGCTCGAGCTGGCCGGTGGTCAGCATGCCCTTGTAGACGATGGTGCGGGCCGACAGGGACGGGAAGTAGACACCGGCCTCGCGCTCGGCGCGCTTGCGCAGCACGAACGCCTTGCGGTCGAGCGCGATGCCACTGCTCACACCGTCGGCCACGAAGAGCTGGCGGAAGGCGGGCATCGTCGAGCGCGCGGTGGCGCCGAGGAGCTGCGGGGCGACCGGGACCTCGCGCCAGCCGAGGACGGTGAGGCCCTCTTCCGCGGCGAACGTCTCGATCCGTGAGACGGCGGCGTCGGCGCCGTCCTGGGGCAGGAAGGCGATGCCGACCGCGTAGGAACCGGCCTCGGGCAGCTCGAAGGCCGCCACCTCACGGAAGAAGGCGTCCGGGACCTGGGACAGGATGCCGGCACCGTCGCCCGAGTCGGGCTCGGAGCCGGTGGCACCGCGGTGCTCCAGGTTGCGCAGAACCGTGAGCGCCTGCTCGACCAGCGCATGGCTCGCCTCGCCGGTGAGGGTGGCCACGAAGCCGACGCCGCAGGCGTCGTGCTCGTTGCGGGGGTCGTACATACCCTGCGCAGCAGGGCGAGCATCCATGAAGGACCAGTTCTGGCCATTCGCGGAGTGCTGGGACGGCTGGCGCGGCGTACGCATCGGCTCTCCCGTCGTCGTCGTGGCATATGCATTGCCGAGGGACGACGTTGGCCCTCTGCGGTGGAGTGCAAAATTTCGTGCAGGTTACATGATGGGACGGTTCTCGGGAACCGGATACTTCGTTCCAACATGCGGACACCGCGGTCGCGGCGGGGGTACCGCGCACGGCGGTGGAGTGTGGGGCCCCCGCGGACAGATCGATGTCCTGGGGCCCGGGCCCGGCGGGCGTCGTCGCCCGTCGCGCAGGGTGCGGCGCGGGCCTCGTTGCCCACGCGCTTACGGGTCATGCCCAGTGGTTAAGCGTTCGAAACCGCCGAGTAACAACTACTTATGCAGTCCCGTGCATAAGTCCGTCGGGCCTCATCCTACGGCCGTGCCGAACCAGCTGCCCAGGGCGTACGTCACACCCGCCGCGGCGCCACCGAGAGCGAGCTGCCGCAGACCGCTGTACCACCAGGAACGCGCCGTCACCCTGGCCACCACGGCGCCGCACGCGAAGAGCCCCAGGAGCGCCAGCAGCACCGCGGGCCACAGCGCGGTCGCGCCCAGCAGGTAGGGCAGGACGGGAAGCAGGGCGCCCAGGGCGAAGGACCCGAAGCTGGAGACGGCGGCGACGGACGGCGAGGGCAGGTCGCCCGGGTCGATGCCGAGTTCCTCGCGCGCGTGTATCTCCAGTGCCTGCTCGGGGTCGCGCGACAGCTGCCTGGCGACCTCCCCGGCCAGCTCCGGGTCGACGCCGCGGGCCTCGTACAGCTCGGCGAGCTCGCGCTCCTCGTCCTTCGGGTGCTTGCGCAGCTCGCGCCGCTCGACGTCGAGTTCGGCCTCGACCAGCTCGCGCTGGGAGGCGACCGAGGTGTACTCGCCCGCGGCCATCGAGAAGGCGCCGGCCGCGAGACCCGCGAGCCCGGTGACGACGATGGTCTGGTGGGCCACGGACCCGCCGGCGACGCCGGTCATGAGGGCGAGGTTGGACACCAGTCCGTCCATCGCGCCGAAGACGGCGGGACGCAGCCATCCGCCGGTGACGTCGCGGTGCGTGTGGTTGTCGCGGTGGGCTTCGTGCAGTGCGGCTTCGGTGTCGATGATGGCCATCGCGGTCCCCCAGGCAGGCATTGTTTGGACGAGTTCTACTTTTCGACAACAACAAAGGTACGCCGGGAATTTCACGCCCGCCAGCAAGGAAAGGCTGCGCTAACCTGCATCTTTGCCCTCCGCCGCTCTTCCGTGGATCACCTCGCACGGCTGTCGACCGGGTGACGCTACGGGCCGCGAGGCAGTGCCGAACCGTTCCGGTGGGACAGATCCGCAAAGGGTTCCGCGCACGGTTCCGCGCCCTGGTGCCGCACACGGTTCCGCGCTGTGGCTCCGCCCGCCGTGACGGGAGCCGCGAGAGAGAGGCACCGTATGGCTTCCATCGCCTGCATTCCCTCGGGCCCGGCATCCCAGGACGCCGCCGACCTGCGCGACCGGGCGCGCGGTGCGCTCCTCGGCCTCGCCGTCGGGGACGCGCTCGGAGCGCCCGCCGAGAACATGAAGCCGTCCGAGATCCGGGCGCGGTGGGGCCGGATCACCGGCTACGTCGCCGAGCACCCGGCCGGCACCGACGACACCGAGTACGCGATCTTCTCCGGGCTGCTGCTGGCCCGCCACGGCTCGGCCCTCACCGTGACCCATGTCGAGACGGCCTGGCACCAGTGGATCGCCGACCGGGACGAGGGCCCGTTCCGGGGCGCCGGGTTCAGCGAGCGGGGCACCCTGGAGAACCTGCGCCGGGGGCTGGCGGCGCCGATCTCCGCCCAGCACCGGCACGCCTGGAGCGACGGTCTCGCGATGCGCGCGGCCCCCTTCGGCGTCTTCGCGGCGGGGCGTCCGGCGGAGGCGGCCCGCCTGGTGGCGATCGACGGTTCGGTCAGCCACGAGGGGGAGGGCATCTACGGCGGCCAGGCGGTGGCGGCGGGCGTCGCGGCGGCGATGACCGGGGCGCCGACCATCGCCGTCGTGGCCTGCGCCCTCGCTGTGATCCCGGACGACTCCTGGACGGCCCGGTCCCTGCGGCGCGCGGTCGCGGTCGCCCACCGGGGCGAACGCGCGGTCCGCTCCGCGGTCGTCATCGGCGGCTACCCGTGGACGGACCTGGCCCCCGAGGCCGTCGCCCTCGCCTTCGGCGCGTACGCGGCCGCCGACGGCGACTTCACGGAATCCGTCCTCACGGCCGTGAACATGGGACGCGACGCGGACACGACGGCGGCGGTCGCCGGGGCGCTGGCCGGCGCCACGTGCGGCGCCCGCTCCGTGCCGGCCGCGTGGGCGTCCGCCATCGGTCCGGCCCGGGGCAGCTGCCTGCCCTCCATGGCGGGCCACCACGTGCTGGACGTGGCGGAGCTGCTGACCCCGGAGGACGAGGACAGGTGGACCGCGGGCGCCGGCCCCGCGGCCCGCACGGTCCAGGACCCGCAGCGCGGCGCGGCCCACCTCGACGGGGTACGGCCGTGACGCCCGGCCTGGTCGGAGACGAGCCCGGCGAGGGCGCGGCGTCCGACGCCCCCGCCGCACTCCCCACCGGCCTCACGGCCCCGGCACTCACCGACGACACCCCGCCGACACCCGCTGGACCCCCTACCGCGGCCCCGGCCTGCACGCCGGGCAGGGACACCCCGGCACTCCGCCCCGACCTACCGCTCACCACTCCGGCACCCGGCCCCACCGCCCCGAGCGAGGACGCCTCCCCGGCCCTCCCCGGCACCCCGCCCAGCGCCCTCGCCACGACACCGACCGCCCCCACCGACGACACCCCCAGGCCCCACCCGGTCCCACCACCCACAACCCCGGCAACCGGCCCCAACACCCCGTGCAAGGACACCTCCCCGGCCCTCCCCGGCACCCCGCCCAGCGCCCTCGCCACGACACCGACCGCCCCCACCGACGACACCCCCACGCCCCACCCCGCCCCACCTCCCACCACCCCGGCGACCGGACCCACCGTCGGCGACGGCCCAGCGTCACGGCCCGGCTCGCCGCTCGTCATCCTCATCAAGACGGTCCCCGAGGCGGGGTCCGGCCGGGTCACCCAGGGCCGGGGCGGGGCGGCGGTGCGGCGGATCGAGGGGCTACTGCTCGGGCTGGCCGCGGGGGACGCGGCCGGATGGCCCGCGGCCCGGCACCGGGCCGCGCGGATGCCCGAGTGGACGCGGCGCCTCACCCGGGAGCTGGACACCTTCGCGGAGCAGAACGCCACCACCACGCTGCCCGTGCCGATCGCCCTCAACCAGCCGCCCGAGCCCCTGCGGCTCGGCCCGTCGGACGACGCCGAGTGGGCGGCGTTCGCGGCCGAGGCGGTCCTGCGGGCCGGGGACGCCGGGGCGCTAGGCGACCTCAGCCGGGAGCGCCGGATGCGCGCCGCCATCGACCTGGCGTGGAACGCCGTCGCCGGCGAGGTCGCCGCCGCGGCCGAACGCGCCCCGGAGGTCGAGTCGGCCGTCCTGCCGCTGCGCGCCCGGATCTCCGTCCGGGCCGGCCTCGGCAACCTCGCCGCCGGCCTGCGCCCGCCCGCCACCGGCCACGACAACCCGCACTACTTCGACGACGCTGCCTGCGTACGCGCCTGCGTGCTCGCCGTGGCCCACCCCGGCGAGCCCGGACCCGCCGCGGAACTCGCCGAGTTCGACGCCCGCTACACCCAGGACGGCGACGGCGTGCACGGCGCCCGCGCCATGGCCGCCGCGCTCGCGCTCGCCCTGACCGGGGCGCACGTCGACGCCTGCGTGACGGCCGCGCTCGCCGAGCTGCCGGAGGCGACGGAGATCGGGCGCAACGCCCGGCACGCGATCGCCCTCGCCAGGGCGGCGGACAGCACGTTCGGGCTCGTACCGCTGCTGGAGCACCAGATCGTCGACCACGTCTACAGCTACGGCATCGCCGCCGCCGAGACCGTCCCGGTCGCCCTCGCCCTCGCCACCGCGGCGGGCGGCCGGATCGCCGAGGCGGTGCCGGCCGCCGCGTGCCTGTCCCGGGTCGCCGACTCCGCCCCCGCCCTGGTGGGCGCGCTGACCGGCGCGCTCGGCGGCGGCGACTCGGTCCCCGCCGCCTGGCGCGACGCCTGCCGCACGCTCTCGGGCTGCGCCCTGCCCCGCCTCACGGGCACCGACCTGGTGGAACTCGCCGGACTCCTGGCAGCCACGGAACCGAGCACACCAGGGGGATGATTCGGGCATGACGCCCACCACCACGGAAACCCTGGAAGAACGGATCACCGGGGCCCTCGTCGGAGCCGCCGTCGGCGACGCCCTCGGCGGGCCGGTCGAGGGCTACGCCCCGGAGCAGATCCTCGGACGTCACGGCGGCCGCGTGCACGGTGTCGTCGGCCCCTGGAACGGCGACACCTGGCGCACCGCCCGCCCGATCGCCCCGTACCACAAGGGCGACGGGCACGTCACCGACGACACCCTGATGACGCACGCCCTGGTCCGCGTGTACGCCGCGGTCCGCGACCACCTCGACGCCTACGCGGTCGCCGAGCACCTGGTCCCGGACCTGATGGGCACCCCGCGCTGGATCCCCGAGCTGGAGGCGGAGGCCCTCCCGCTCCAGCGGATCTTCCTCGCCGAGAAGTGGCTGGTGGCCCGGCTCCACTACGGGCACGTCGACCCCCGCGAGGCCGGCACCGGGAACATCGTCAACTGCGGTGCGGCGATGTACATGGCGCCGGTCGGCCTGGTCAACGCGGGCCATCCCGCCGCCGCGTACGCCGAGGCGCTCGACGTCGCCGGCGCCCACCAGTCGTCGTACGGCCGTGAGGCGGCGGGCGTCTTCGCGGCGGCGGTCGCCGCGGCGTGCGCCCCGGGGGCCACCCCCGCCTCGGTCGTCGACGCCTGCCTCGCCCTGGCCAAGGACGGGACGCGGGCCGCCGTCGAGGCCGTCTGCGAAGTCGCCGTCCGGCACACGGACTTCGAGTCGGCGCTGCGGCCGCTGCGCGAGGCCGTGGCCCCCTACGACACGGTCGGCCCGGACTACCGCTCCCCCTCGCTCGGCGCCCGCCGCCCCTCCCGTCTGCACGCGATCGAGGAACTCCCGGTCGCGCTGGGCATGTTGCTGGTCGCCGGCGGCGACTACCGGCACGCCGTGCTGGGTTCGGTCAACTACGGCCGGGACTGCGACTCCATCGCCACGATGTCCGGCGCCCTGGCCGGCGCACTGGGCTCGGCGGTCCCCGAGGACTGGGCGAAGGCGGTCGCCGAGGCGAGCCGTCTCGACCTGCACGCGCCCGCGACGGCCCTCGCGGAGGTCGCCCGCGAGATCTTCGCCCGGGACGTACGGCGCCGGCGGGCCCACGAGGCGGCGTTCGGCGCCCTCACGGGGGCGCCATGCTCCGGCTGACGTGGGTGCAGCCCGAGGACCTGCTCGGCCACGAACTGCGCCAGGCGGCCGAGGACGGCCGCGAGCCGGCCGCCGTCGCGGCCCGCTGGCGGGCGGCCGGCGGCCCCGCGTCGCCCGCCCGGGCGGGCGCCTCGACGGCTCCGGCCTCCCCCTACCTGCGTGTCCTCGCCGAGGACCTGCTCGACGAACTGGCCGACCTGCCCGCCGCCCTGGCGGACCGGGAGCCGACCGGCCTCGAAGGGATCAGGGACCGCTGCCCGGACTGGCCCGCCCGCGACGCGGCCGGCACCCCGGCGCGGGCGCCCGGCCCGCTCCCGCTGGAGGCCGCCTGGGTCGGCCGGGCCGTCGGCTGCCTCCTGGGCAAACCGGTGGAGAAACTGCCCCTGCACGCGATCCGCGCACTGGCCCGGGCCACCGGCAACTGGCCCCTGCACACGTGGTTCACGGCCCGCGGACTGCCCCCCGCGCTGGCGGCGGCCCACCCCTGGAACCGGCGCTCCGCACCGAACTCCCTCGCCGAGAACATCGACGGCATGCCAGAGGACGACGACCTCAACTACCCGCTGCTGAACGTGCTGTTGCTCCAGCGGTACGGCCGCGGCTTCACCACCGCCGACGTGGCCCGGCTCTGGCTGGACGAACTCCCGGCCGGCCGCACGTTCACCGCGGAACGCGTCGCGTACCGCAACCTCCTCAGCGGGGTGGAACCCCCGCGCACGGCCCGCCACCGCAACCCGTTCCGCGAGTGGATCGGCGCCCTCATCCGCGCGGACGTCCACGGCTGGACGAACCCCGGGGACCCGGCGGCCGCCGCCGAGCAGGCCCACCGGGACGCCGTCCTCACCCACACGGCGAACGGCGTCTACGCGGCCATGTTCGCGGCGGCCGTCATCGCCGAGGCGGCCGGCGGCGGGAGCGACGTGCACGCCTGCCTGGGCGCGGGACTCGCCGTCGTCCCGGCCGGCTCCCGGCTGGCCGCGGCGGTCCGCCACGCCGTCGAACTGGCCCGTACGACCGAGGACTTCGACGCGGTGGTGGACGTACTGCACGCCACGCACGGCGCCTACCACTGGGTGCACGCCGTCCCCAACACCGCCCTGCTCGCCGCCGCGCTCACCCACGCGGACGGCGACTTCACCGGCTCGGTCTGCCGCGCGGTGTCGGGCGGCTGGGACACCGACTCCAACGGCGCGACGGCGGGCAGCGTCGCGGGCCTGCTGGCGCGGGACCCCGCCGCCCTGCCCGACCGGTGGACCGCGCTCCTGAAGAACCGACTGGCCACCTCGATCGCCGACTTCGACGGCGTCGGCTTCGACACCCTCGCCCAGCTCACCCACCACCAGAGCCCTCAGGAGGCCAGCCGCCCATGACCCTCATCGCCGTGCTCGGCAGCACGAACATGGACCTCGTCGCGTACGTCGCCAAGGCCCCGCGGCGCGGGGAGACCGTGACGGGCCGGGAGTTCCGCACCATCCCCGGCGGCAAGGGCGCCAACCAGGCCGTCGCCGCCGCCCACGCGGGCGCCGACGTCTCGATGATCGGCGCGGTCGGCTCCGACACGTTCGGGGCCGGACTGCGCGCCACCCTCGAACACTCGGGCGTGGACACCGACCATCTGCGCACCACCGAGGGCCCGTCCGGCACCGCGCACATCGTCGTGGACGACGAGGGTGCCAACGCCATCGTCGTCATCCCCGGCGCGAACGGCACCGTCGACCACCTGGCCCCCGGCGACGAGGCCCTCATCGCCGCCGCCGACGCGCTGCTGCTCCAGCTGGAGATCCCGCTCGCGGCCGTGATCGCCGGCGCCGAGGCCGCCCGCGCCCACGGAGTCCGCACGATCCTGACCCCCTCCCCCGTCCGGCCGCTGCCGCCCGAGCTGCTGGACTCGGTCGACCTGCTCGTCGCCAACCAGCACGAGGCCGCCGCGCTCGGCGGGGTCACCGAGCCCCGGGAGGCGGCCAAGGCCCTGCTCGCCCGGGTCCCGGCCGTGATCGTCACGATGGGCGCGGGCGGCAGCCTGTACGTCGCGCGCGACCACGACCCGATCAGCGTCCCGGCGCCCCAGGTGACCGCCGTGGACACCACCGGCGCGGGCGACACCTTCGTCGGCACCCTCGCCGTCGCGCTCGCCGAGGGCCGGCCGATGGGGTCCGCGCTCGCCTGGGCCTCGGCGGCCGCCGCGCTGTCGGTGCAGCGGCCGGGCGCGTCGTCCTCGATGCCCTGCCGGTCCGAGATCGACGCCCAGGCGTCCCGGCCCGCGTCATGAGCGCCGGGACGGACCACGGCGCCAGGCGGCACACCCCGGCCGCCGACCCGGACGACGGCCGGGACGACGGCCGGGACGGCGCAGAGGGCGGCGCGGGCGCCTCGCGTCGGCCCGGCGCCGGTACGCCGACCCGGGACGGGCCGCTGACCGGCCTGCGCGTGCTCGACCTCGCGACCCTCTTCGCCGGACCCCTGGCCGCCACGATGCTGGGCGACTTCGGCGCCGAGGTGATCAAGGTCGAGCATCCGGTCAGACCGGACCCGTCCCGGGGCCACGGCCCCTCCAAGGACGGTGTGGGGCTGTGGTGGAAGCTCCTCGGCCGCAACAAGCGCGCGATCACCCTGGACCTGTCGAGCCCCGGCGGCCGGGACACCCTGCTCCGTCTCGCCGCGACCGCCGACGTGGTCGTGGAGAACTTCCGCCCCGGCACCCTGGAGAAGTGGGGCCTCGGCTGGGAGGAGCTGTCGGCCGTCAATCCGCGGCTGGTGCTGGCCCGGGTCACCGGCTTCGGCCAGTTCGGCCCGTACGCGCACCGCCCCGGCTTCGGCACGCTGGCGGAGGCGATGAGCGGGTTCGCGGCGATCACCGGCGAACCGGGCGCCCCGCCGACCCTGCCGCCGTTCGGGCTGGCCGACTCGATCGCCGGCCTGGCGACGGCGTACGCGGTGATGACGGCGCTGACGGCCCGGGACCGCACGGGCGCGGGCCAGGTGGTCGACACGGCGATCATCGAGCCGATCCTCACCGTGGTCGGCCCGCAGCCCCTCTGGTACGACCAGCTCGGCCACGTCCAGCCCCGTACCGGCAACCGCTCGGCCAACAACGCGCCGCGCAACACCTACCGCACGGCCGACGGCATGTGGGTCGCGGTGTCCACGTCGGCGCAGTCGGTAGCGGAGCGGCTGATGCGGCTGGTCGGCCGCCCGGAGCTGATCGACGAGCCGTGGTTCGCGACGGGCGCGGAGCGGGCGCGCAACGCGGACGTCCTGGACGAGGCCGTCGGCACGTGGATCGCCCGCCACACCCGCGAGGAGGTCCTGGAGGCCTTCGAGAAGGCGGAGGCGGCGGTGGCGCCGATCCAGGACGTCCGGGACGTCATGGCGGACCCGCAGTACGCGGCCCTGGACAGCATCACGACGGTCGACGACCCCGAACTGGGCCCGCTGCGCATGCAGAACGTCCTCTTCCGGCTCTCCGACACCCCCGGTGCGATCCGCTGGGCGGGCCGTCCGCACGGTGCGGACACGCGGGCGGTGCTCACCGAACTCGGCCTCACCGGGCCGGAGATCGAGGCCCTGCGGGCGGAGGGTGCCCTGTGACCCCGGAACCCCTGCTCACCTGGCTGTACGTGCCCGGGGACCGCCCCGACGTGGTGGCCAAGGCGCTCGGCTGCGGCGCGGACGTCGTCATCGTCGACCTGGAGGACGCGGTGGCCCCCGACCGGAAGGAGTACGCCCGCGAGGCCACGGCGGACCTGCTCTCCGACATCCCGCCGGTCCCGGTCCACGTCCGGGTGAACGCCCTGGACGGCCCTCTGGCCGAGGCCGACCTGGACGTGCTCGCCCGGCTCCCCGGACTGTCCGGGCTGCGGCTGCCGAAGGTGACCTCGCCGCGGGACGTCGTGCGGGTGGCGGAGGGCGCCGTGCCCGCCGAGGGCGGCGCCCCGCGGCTGTACGCCCTGCTGGAGTCGGCCCTCGGTGTGGAGCACGCCTTCGCGGTCGCGTCCTCGCACCACGCCCTGCGCGGCATCGCGCTCGGCGAGGCGGACCTGCGGGCGGACCTCGGCGTACGGGAGGACGCGGGTCTCGACTGGGCGCGCTCCCGCGTGGTCGTGGCCGCCCGGGCCGCGGGTCTGGCGCCGCCCACCCAGTCGGTCTACCCGGACATCCGGGACCTGGACGGGCTGGCCGTGTCCTGTGCCCACGGGCGCGCCCTGGGCTTCCTCGGACGCGCCGCCATCCATCCGCGGCAACTGCCCGTCATCGAGCGGGCGTATCTCCCGACCCCGGAGGAGACCGAGTCCGCGGAGGCGGTCCTGAAGGCGGCCGCCGCCCACCCGGGGGCGCAGGCCCTCCCCGACGGCCGTTTCGTCGACGCGGCCGTGGTGGCGGGCGCCCAGCGGACGCTGGCGCTGGCCCGCCGCCGCGGATGAGGCGTCCGGGCCCACGGCGTCGCCCGCCCGGCACACGGACGGAGGGCACCGGATCCGTGATCCGGTGCCCTCCGTCCCGCAGCGCGGTGTGTCAGCTCTTGTTGGCCGACCCGGCCTCGTCCTTCGTCGCCGGGGCCTTCGCGGCGCCGTCCGCCGTGCCCTCGTCCGCCTTCGCGGACCCGGAGGCGTCGGCGGACTTCCCGTCGGTCCCTTCGGCCTTCCCGTCGGTCCCGCCGTCGGCCTTCTTGCCGAGGTCGACGGCCTCGGGGCCGGTTCCGTCGGTGGTGTCGTCGGCGGTCCCGGCGTCGTCGCCGTCCGCTCCGTCGCCCTTGCCGTCGCCGTCACCGGAGCCGTCCGGGCCGGCCCCGGGCTCCACGACCTCCTCGCGTCCCGGCCGCAGTCGCGCCGAGAGGACGATGTAGACCACCGCGAGGACGAAGACCACGATCGCGGTCCAGTTGTTCAGGCGCAGGCCCAGGAAGTGGTGGGCGTCGTCGACGCGCATGTACTCGATCCAGCCGCGGCCCACGCAGTACGCCGCGACGTACAGCGCGAACGCCCGGCCGTGCCCGAGCTTGAAACGGCGGTCGGCCCAGATCACCAGGAAGCCGACGCCGACGCACCACAGCGACTCGTACAGGAACGTCGGGTGGTAGTAGCCCGGTACCCGTCCGTCCGTCGAGGACGTGATGTGCAGCGCCCAGGGCAGCGACGTCTCCCGCCCGTACAGCTCCTGGTTGAACCAGTTGCCCCAGCGGCCGATGGCCTGGGCGAAGACGATGCCGGGTGCGAGGGCGTCCGCCCACGCGGGCAGCGGGATGCCGCGGCGGCGGCAGCCGATCCACGCGCCCACGGCGCCGAGGGCGATCGCGCCCCAGATGCCGAGTCCGCCCTCCCAGATCTTGAAGGCGTCCACCCAGTCGCGGCCCTCGCTGAAGTACAGCTCGTAGTCCGTGATCACGTGGTAGAGCCGTCCGCCGACCAGGCCGAACGGAACGGCCCAGACCGCGATGTCGGCCACCGTGCCGGGACGCCCGCCGCGGGCGACCCAGCGCTTGTTGCCGAGCCAGACGGCCACGAAGACGCCGATGATGATGCAGAACGCGTAGCCGCGCAGCGGAATGGGGCCGAGGTGCAGCACACCGCGCGACGGGCTGGGGATGTAGGCAAGTTCCATGGCAGGGTCGACGCTACCGTGCCGGACGGGGGCCACGGCGGGCGGCCCGGCTACGGGTCCATAACGGGGAGCGCCCCCGGCCTGCGGGAGACCGGGGGCGGCGCCGGACGCGCGGCGCGGGACGGGGGGCTCAGCCCTTGTTCTCCGCCTGGACCATCTGCTTGAGCTTCGCCGGGGTCATCGTGCGGTCCGCGTAGATGTTCTTGCCGCCGAACAGGACCGTCGGCGTGCCGCCGAAGTGACCGGCCTGGAAGGCCTGGTTCGACTTCATCACCCAGCTGTCGTGCGTGCCGTCGTTCACACACGCGCGGAACGCCGGGGTGTCCAGACCGTCGACCTTGCCCGCGAGCTCGATGAGCTTGTCCTTGTCGGCGAAGGCGTCGTCGGTCTCCTGGGGCTGGTTGTCGTACAGCACGTCGTGGTACGCGGTGAACTTCCCGGCGTCCTGGGCGCAGGCCGCGGCGTTGGCCGCCTGGCGGGAGCCGCTGCCGCCCATGTTCCCGTCGATGAGGGTGGCGAGGTGGTAGTCGACCTTGAGCTGACCGGCCGCCACCAGCTCGTGGATCGTCGGGCGGTACACCGTCTCGAAGGACTTGCAGGCCGGGCAGCGGAAGTCCTCGTACACCGTGAGGGTGGACTTGGCGGCGTCCTTGCCGACGGGGAGGGCGAGACCGTCCTTGCCCCGCGCCCCCGAGGGCGACACGACGGGGCCCGCGCTGTCGCTCTTGTCGTCCTTGCCCGCGTTGGCGGCGAGGACGCCCACCACCGCGGCCAGACCAAGGACGCAGACCACCGACGCACCCACGATCAGCGCGCGCCGGCGCTTCTCCGCGGCCTTGTGCTTCTCTCGCTCGACCGCCAGCCGCTCGCGGGCGGTGCGCTTTCCGTCACGGTTCTTCTCGCTCACATCCGGCAGAACGAACCGGGGAGGCGCAGCGCGCCTCCCCGGCCCCAGGTCCACCCGTTCGAGTGAGCGGATTGTCCTTTACGTGCGCGTATACGACGGACGCTGTCGCGCCGGTGGGCGGGGCCGGGCGCCCCGCGCACCGCGCGGAGGGGTCACGCCGTGCGGCGCACGCCCTTCGCCAGGTCGCTCGCGAGGGCGCGTACGGCGTCCAGTCCCGCGGCCTCGTCGGGCGCGTCCAGCATCCGCTTGACGAAGGCCGAGCCGACGATGACGCCGTCGGCGAAGCCGGCCACCTCGGCTGCCTGCCGGGCGTCGGAGACGCCGAGGCCGACGCAGACGGGCAGGTCGGTGGTGGCCTTGGTGCGCCCCACCAGGTCCTGCGCCTGCGCGCCCACCGACTCGCGGGTGCCGGTGACGCCCATCAGCGAGGCCGCGTAGACGAAGCCGGAGCCCGCCGCGGTGATCTCGGCGAGCCGGGCGTCCTTGCTGCTGGGGGCGACGACGAAGACGGTCGCGAGGCCGTGCTTCTCGGCGTGCTCGCGCCACAGCGCCGACTCCTGCACCGGCAGGTCGGGCAGGATGCAGCCGGCCCCGCCCGCCTCGGCCAGCTCCGCCGTGAAGCGCTCGACGCCGTAGCGGTCGATGGGGTTCCAGTACGTCATCACGAGCACCGGCTTCCCGGTGGCGGCGTGCGCCTCACGGACCGTGCGCATCACGTCCGCGATCCTGACGCCGCCGCGCAGGGCGATGTCGTCGGCGGTCTGGATGACGGGGCCGTCGAGGACGGGGTCGCTGTGCGGCAGCCCCACCTCGACGACGTCGGCGCCGCCGTCGAAGACGGCCTTGACGGCCTCGATCCCGCCGTCCACGGTCGGGAAGCCCGCCGGGAGGTAGGCGATGAGGGCGGCCCGGCCCTCGGCCCTGGCGCCCGCGAGCGTGTCGCTCAGCAGCCGGATGTTGCCGCTCACTTGGCGTCCCCCTCGATCTCCGCGCCGTCGCCGGCCTCGTCCGCCCGGACGGCGGCGTCGGTGTCGTACAGGCCGAACCAGCGGGCGGCCGTGTCCATGTCCTTGTCGCCGCGCCCGGACAGGTTGACGACGATCAGCCCGTCCGGGCCCAGCTCCCGGCCGACCTCCAGGGCGCCGGCCAGCGCGTGCGCGCTCTCGATGGCCGGGATGATGCCCTCGGTGCGGGAGAGCAGGCGCAGTGCCTGCATCGCGGCGTCGTCGGTGACCGCGCGGTACTCGCCGCGGCCGCTGTCCTTGAGGTAGGCGTGCTCGGGGCCGATGCCGGGGTAGTCCAGGCCGGCCGAGATCGAGTACGGCTCGGTGATCTGGCCCTCGTCGTCCTGGAGGACGTACGAGCGCGAGCCGTGCAGGATGCCGGGCTCGCCCGCGGTCAGGGTCGCCGCGTGCTCACCGGTCTCGATGCCGTGCCCGGCGGGCTCGCAGCCGATGAGACGCACGTCGGCGTCGGGGATGAACGCGTGGAAGAGGCCGATGGCGTTGGAGCCGCCGCCGACGCAGGCGACGGCGGCGTCGGGCAGCCGTCCGGCGCGCTCCAGGATCTGCCGGCGGGCCTCGACGCCGATCACCCGGTGGAAGTCCCGGACCATGGCGGGGAAGGGGTGGGGTCCCGCGACGGTGCCGAAGAGGTAGTGGGTGCGGTCGACGTTGGCGACCCAGTCGCGGAACGCCTCGTTGATGGCGTCCTTGAGGGTGCGGCTGCCGGACTTCACGGCGATGACCTCGGCGCCGAGCATCCGCATCCGGGCCACGTTCAGCGCCTGGCGCTGGGTGTCGATCTCGCCCATGTAGATGGTGCAGTCGAGCCCGAACAGGGCGCAGGCGGTGGCGGTGGCCACGCCGTGCTGTCCGGCCCCGGTCTCGGCGATGACACGGGTCTTGCCCATGCGCCGGGTGAGCAGGGCCTGCCCGAGCACGTTGTTGATCTTGTGTGAGCCGGTGTGGTTCAGGTCCTCGCGCTTGAGGAACACCCGGGCGCCGCCCGCGTGTTCGGCGAAACGCGGCACCTCGGTCAGGGAGCTCGGGCGTCCCGTGTAGTGGACGAGCAGGTCGTCCAGCTCGCGGGCGAACTCGGGGTCGGCCTTGGCCTTGTCGTACTCGACGGCGACCTCGTCCACGGCGGCGACCAGCGCCTCCGGGATGAACTTGCCGCCGAACGCGCCGAAGTACCCCTCGGCGCTGGGGACCTGACCCTCGGGGTCGGGAATGAAGAACTCGCTGGGCATGCGGATACCTCGCTGGGGCGTCTGCCCCGGTCACGGGTCGGAAGGGGTCACGTGATGCACGGACGCGCACGCCGCGCGGGCACCGGACCCGGGCCGTCCCCGCCGTCGCGGCCGGTGGCGGGGCCACCGGCGGCGGTGCGGGACGGTCAGGCCACCCTGAGGGCGGCCGGGGCCGGCGTGGGCGCGGGTACGCGCCGGCGCCATCGCATGCCGTTGACCTGCCCCGGCTCGTCCCCGATGACGTAGCGGACCCGGCGGCCGTGCACACGGCGGGCCGGCGCCCGGCAGCCGCGCGGGCGGCAGCCGCGGGCGAGGCGGGCGTAGGGGTCCCGCGCCGCCGGGGCGGCGGGAAGCGGGGCGGCCGACCGCAGGCACCCGCCGACGCCGGGTGAGCACGGGCTCACCCGGGGGCGGGGGGCGGTCGGGCCGGCCACGGGAGCGTCAGCCCCGTCCGTGCCGCAGGGCGGGGTGGGCCCCGGCCGCCACGAGGTCGGAGACGGCGGCCTTCGGGTCGCGGCCGGTGACGAGGGACTCGCCCACCAGGACCGCGTCGGCGCCGGCGTTGGCGTAGGCGATGAGGTCGTGCGGTCCGCGGACGCCGGACTCGGCGATCTTGACGAGGTGGTCCGGGATCTCGGGGGCGACCCGCTCGAAGGTGCCGCGGTCGACCTTGAGGTCCTTCAGGTTGCGCGCGTTGACGCCGATGACCTTCGCGCCGGCGTCCACCGCCCGCTCGGCCTCGTCCTCGTCGTGCACCTCGACCAGCGGGGTGAGCCCGATGGACTCGGCTCGCTCGATGAGGGACTCCAGGGCGGCCTGGTCGAGGGCGGCCACGATCAGCAGGGCGAGGTCGGCGCCGTACGCCCGGGCCTCCCACAGCTGGTACGAGGTGACGATGAAGTCCTTGCGCAGCACGGGGATGTCGACCTTGGCGCGGACGGCCTCCAGGTCGGCCAGCGAACCGCCGAAGCGGCGCTGCTCGGTCAGCACGGAGATGACGGACGCGCCACCCGCCTCGTAGTCGGCGGCCAGTGCGGCGGGGTCGGCGATGGCGGCCAGCGCGCCCTTGGAGGGGCTGGAGCGCTTGACCTCGCAGATGACCTTGACGCCGTCGCCGCGCAGCGCGGCCACGCCGTCCTTGGCCGCCGGAGCCTTCGCCGCGCGCTCCTTGAGCTCGTCGAGGCTGACGCGCGCCTGCCGTTCCGCGAGGTCGGCACGGACTCCGTCGATGATCTCGTCGAGCACACTCACGCGAGCGGCCCCCTTCCCTGCGGTGGACAGTTGAGCGGTCGAGCGGTCGGACCCGGCTCCCGCCGTCCCGGCGGTTCACACGGGTCACTGCGATGGTATCCGGAGGAGGGCTCAGGGCTCGCATCCGGTTGACGCCGGTCCCACGACCTGGACATGTGCCGCATGCTCACGGGTGCAGCCAGCCGCCGGACGGCAGGTTCCGGACAACGGTGAAGGCCAGCAGCAGCACGCCCGCCGTCCACAGCTGCACGTTGCCCAGCTCCACCCGTACCGGCCGGCCGCGCGCCACGCGGACCACCCAGACGGTCCACACCGCCGCGAACAGCAGGTACCCCGCGACGGCGAGCGCGTTGTCCGTGAGCGCGGTGGCGAAGTCCCCGTGCACGAAGGCGTGGGCGCTGCGCAGTCCGCCGCAGCCGGGGCAGTACAGCCCCGTGTAGCGCAGCATCGGGCAGACCGGGTAGTGCCCGGGCTCGTTCGGGTCGACGGCCCCGACGTAGGCGAAGGCGCCGGCGACCGCGGCGAGGACGCCCGCGGGGGCGGCCAGCCGCCGCACGGCCCCGGCCACCGGGCCGGTGCCCGCGCCCGGCGGGGTCACCCTCTGGGTTTCGGCGTTCACCTGACGCATTGTGCCCCTCGGGCGCGACCGGCGCCCGCCGGGTACGGGAGAGCGGCCCCCGGTGCGGGGGCCGCTCTCCTGTGCGTGACTGCGGGGCGGGCGTGGCCCGGCCGGGCGGGTCAGCCTTCCGCGCCGGCGACCTGGGGCGCCGAGTGCGGCTTCTGCACGTGCGCCTCCTTCGGCTGGCCCATGCCCATCGCCCGCATGATGCCGCCGACGACACCACCGAGGACGACGATCACCATGCCGGCCCAGAAGCCCAGCGGGTTGGCCAGCACCATGAAGGCACCGGAAACGCAGAAACCGATGAAGGCGATGATGACACCGGTCCAGGCGGCCGGGGTGTGACCGTGGCTGCTGCCCGCCATGACTTGCTCCTCAGTGCTGTGTACGTGTGTGAGTCGGACGCTCGACGTCCATTGTCCCGTATCGGCGCGGCCGCCTTGAGCGCGGGGTGGCACCCGCTCCGCCGTCGCGGCCGGGTCGGGACGTGCGCCCCGGGCCGAAGGTCCCGGCGGGCCCGTCCGCGCGGGGGGTCCTACGTCCCGGTCGGGTCCTCGCCGCGGTCCAGGGCCTTCCACAGGTCCTCGGGGCGGTCGGGGTCGACGGGCCTGGTCCTGCGCGGCCGGGGGGTGCCGTCGCGCTCGTAGCGGCCGGACATGGCGGGCCACAGCCGTCCGTAGCGCAGCGCCAGCAGTCCCGCGAGGAGGATGAGCGCCCCGCCGACGGCGGCGACGTACGGCCAGGCGGTGTGGCTGAGCGCGTCCACCGTCGCGGCCGTGTCGCCGGAGGCCTCGGCGGCCTTCTCGTCGAGCGCGGAAGCGTCGTCCGCGCCGAGCAGCGCCGCGACGACGATGCCGGCGCCCGAGAGCGCGAGCAGCGCGGAGACGAGCAGCCGGCCGGAGCGGCGTACGGCGAAGACGGCGACGAGGGCGGCGAGGCCGACGACGGCGAGGGCCGCGGGCACGCCCGTGACGTCGCTGCCGCTGGCGGTCAGCGGGAAGTCGCCGCCGGCCACCGACGCGGTGCCCTCCGACCAGTTGCGCCGGGTGGACAGCAGCGTCACGGCGGCGCCGAGCGCGCCGCACAACAGGGCTGTGGCGAGGCTGCGGCGGCCGGACCCGGCGGGTCCTGCGGCGGCTTCGGATCGGGGGTGAGGTACAGCGGTCACGTACTCCACTATCGCCTGAACCCCGGGCGAACCGTCACCCGGGGTTCACGTGAGACTCGTCCTATCGGCCGAGCCGGTTCGCCGTGTGCACCGCGCGGAGCACGGCCGCGGCCTTGTTCCGGCACTCGGCGTCCTCCGCGGCCGGGTCCGAGTCGGCCACCACCCCGGCGCCGGCCTGCACGTACGCCGTGCCGTCCCGCAGCAGCGCGGTACGGATGGCGATGGCGGTGTCGGAGTCGCCGGCGAAGTCCAGGTAGCCGACGCAGCCGCCGTACAGGCCGCGCCGGGACGGCTCCAGTTCGTCGATGATCTGCATGGCGCGCGGCTTGGGCGCCCCCGAGAGGGTGCCCGCCGGGAAGCAGGCGGTCAGCACGTCGAAGGCGGTGCGGCCCTCGGCGACGCGGCCGGTGACCGTCGAGACGATGTGCATGACGTGCGAGTACCGCTCGATGGACATGAAGTCGACGACCTCGACGGAGCCGGGCTCGCAGACCCGGCCGAGGTCGTTGCGCCCGAGGTCCACGAGCATCAGGTGCTCGGCGCGCTCCTTGGGGTCGGCGATCAGCTCGTCGGCGAGCGCCTGGTCCTCCTGGACGGTGGCGCCGCGCGGCCGGGTGCCCGCGATGGGGTGGACCATCGCCTGCCCGTCCTCGACCTTGACCAGGGCCTCGGGGGACGACCCGACGACGTCGAAGCCGTCGAAGCGGAAGAGGTACATGTACGGCGACGGGTTCGTGGCCCGCAGGACGCGGTAGACGTCCAGCGCGCTCGCCGTGCAGGGGGTCTCGAAGCGCTGGGAGGGGACGACCTGGAAGGCCTCGCCCGCCCGGATGCGCTCCTTGATGTCCTCGACGGCGTCCTGGTACTGCGGTCCGCCCCACAGCGCGGTGTACTCGGGCAGCTCGGACGGCGGGAGCGCGGCCGGCGGCTGGGAGACCGCCCGGGAGAGGTCCGCCTCCATGGCGTCGAGGCGGGCCACGGCGTGGGCGTACGCCTCGTCGACCCCGGTGTCGAGGTCGTTGTGGTTGATCGCGTTGGCGATCAGCTGGACCGTGCCGTCCCAGTGGTCGAGGACGGCGAGGTCGCTGGTGAGCAGCATGGTCAGCTCGGGCAGCCGCAGGTCGTCCCGCTCGCCGGGGCCGATCTTCTCCAGGCGGCGCACGATGTCGTAGCCGAGGTAGCCGACCATGCCGCCGGTGAAGGGCGGCAAGCCGTCCTCGTGCGGGGTGTGCAGCGCCTCGATCGTGGCCCGCAGGGCGACCAGGGGATCGCCGTCGACGGGCACGCCGACCGGGGGGGTGCCGAGCCAGTGGGCCTGTCCGCCGCGCTCCGTGAGGGTCGCGTGGCTGCGGACGCCCACGAAGGAGTAGCGGGACCAGGACCGGCCGTTCTCGGCCGATTCCAGCAGGAACGTGCCGGGGCGCTCGGCGGCCAGCTTGCGGTACAGGGCGACGGGCGTGTCACCGTCCGCCAGGAGCTTGCGGCCGACCGGGATGACCCGGCGGTCGGCGGCCAGCTTGCGGAACGTCTCGAGGTCCATGGCGGCCGACCCTACTGACCGGCGGACGGCGCGGGGGACGCGGTGTCCGCGAGCAGGACGTCGGCGTCGAAGCAGGTGCGGTCGCCGGTGTGGCAGGCGGCGCCGACCTGGTCGACCTTGACGAGGACGGTGTCGGCGTCGCAGTCCAGGGCCACGGACCGCACGTGCTGCACGTGTCCCGAGGTGTCGCCCTTGACCCAGTACTCCCGGCGGCTGCGCGACCAGTAGGTGCAGCGGCCGGTGGTGAGCGTGCGGTGCAGTGCCTCGTCGTCCATCCAGCCGAGCATCAGCACCTCGCCGGTGTCGTACTGCTGGGCGATGGCGGGGACGAGCCCGTCGGCGCTGCGCCGGAGGCGGGCGGCGATCGCGGGGTCGAGGCTGCTGGGAGGGGGCGCGCTGGTCATGCCGACCATTGTGCCGCCCCGGGCGGACCCGGCCGACGGACGTCCACAGGACGGACCGCGCACCGCCCCGGGCCGCGCCCGCACTGGGCGGACGGGTGCGGCGGTCGTAGGCTGGCTGGCATGTCGACCCATGCGAAGCGTGAACGACTTCTCCTCGCCGACCTGTTGGAGGCCGAGGGACCCGAGGCCCCCACCTTGTGCGGGGACTGGACGACCCGTGATCTCGCGGCGCACGTCGTGGTGCGCGAGCGGCGGGCGGACGCCGCGGGCGGGATCCTCATCAAGCAGCTGACGCCCCGGCTCGAACGGGTGCAGGCGGAGTTCGCCGAGAAGCCGTACGAGGAGCTGATCCAGCTCATCCGTACGGGGCCTCCGCGGTTCTCGCCCTTCTCGCTCAAGCAGATCGACGAGGCGTCGAACACGATCGAGTTCTACGTCCACACCGAGGACGTGCGGCGGGCCCGGCCCGGCTGGACGCCCCGGCCCCTGGACGCCGTCTTCCAGGACGCCCTGTGGTCGCGGCTGGACCGCACGGCCCGGCTGCTGGGCCGCGGCGCGCCGACCGGTCTGGTGCTGCGCCGCCCGAACGGGCAGACGGCGGTCGCCCGCAAGGGCACGCCGGTGGTCACGGTGACCGGCGAGCCCTCGGAGCTGCTGCTGTTCGCCTACGGCCGCAAGAACGTGGCCGAGGTGGAGCTGGAGGGCGACAAGGACGCGATCGCCAAGCTGCACGAGGCGAAGCAGCTCGGCATCTGATCCCGGGGGCCCGCCCCGGCCCGTCGGCGGCCCCGGGTGCCCGCCCTGGGTCCAGCGGACGCCGTGCGAACCCGGGCGCCCGTCCGGAGTCCGACGGGCGCCGTCCCCGCCGCCGGGCGCCCTCGCCTGCGCGCGTCCGGGGCGCGAACGCCGGCCGTCCGGCGTCGGGTCCCGGGGAGCTGGCCAGAGACGGCAGCTCGGCGTCCGGCCGGGGCGTGAGAGCACGCCGTCGCCTAGAGGGCTCCCCCGGGCCGGGTGCACGCCGGGCGTCGGTTCACCTGTCCGGCGGATCGGGGAGCGCCCGCGTGCTCAGGCGGGGAGTTCCGCGCGGCGCAGCGGGGGCGAGCACAGGGCGACCACCCCGCCCAGGCCGCAGACGACGGCGCTGACGACGAAGACGGGGCCGGTGCCCCACAGGCCGACGGCGGCGGCGGACACCGGCATGCTCAGCGGGGCGAAGCCGAGGCTGACCAGACCCGCCACCGCGCTCACCCGGCCGAGGTAGGCGGGGTCGGTCTCGGTCTGGAGCAGCGCGCCGCACAGGACGCCGCTGAGCCCGGCGAGGAGTCCGACGAGCAGGGCCGTGCCCACGGCGGCGACCACCCCGGGGACGTACGCGAGGGACCCGATCGCGACGCAGCCGAGGAGGAGGGAGACGGCCATGACGCGTCCGGCGTACGGGAGCCGGCCGCGTGCCGTGACCAGCAGCGAGACCAGCCCCGCGCCGGTTCCGAAGCCGGCCAGCACCCAGCCCATGCCGGAGGCGCCCCAGCCGCGCTGGTCCGCGAGCAGGGCCAGCCCGACGTTCAGCGGGCCGACGAAGCCCAGGTCGCCCAGGGCTATGGCGAACATCAGCGGGGCCAGCACCGGGTGGCGGCGGATGTAGCGCAGGCCGTCGCGGAGATCGCGCCAGGCGGTCGGCGCGGCCTCGTGGGCGGCGCTCTGCGGGGCCCCGTCGGCAGGGGCGGACGATCCGGGCGTGGCCGGGGTGGCGGGCTCCTCGTCGACGGGCAGGTCCCTCATCCGGACGGAGACCAGCAGCGGCACGGAGACAGCGATCAGCAGGCCGGCGAGCCCGAACGCGGCCGCCGCGCCGCCCAGCGCCACGCCGAGGCCGCCGAGGGGGGCGCCCACCACGTTGGCGAAGCGGATCGCGAGGCCGCGCATGCCCTGGACGCGGGCGAGCTGGGCGCGCGAGGTGACGCGGGCCGGCAGGGCGCCGACGGCTGGCATGAAGACGGCGTCCACGGTGCCGAAGACCAGGGCGAGCGCGGCCAGCGGCCACAGCCCCGGCGCGGACACGAACAGCAGCGCGGCGACCGCGAGGACGGCCGCGCACCGCACGGCGTCGCTGCCGATGACGACCCTCCGCGGCCCGAACCGGTCCGCGACCACTCCCCCGCCGAGCATCAGCAGGGCCCTGGGCACGGCGCTCACGGCCATCACCAGACCGGCCTGGGAGGGCGTCCCGGCCTGGACGGCGGCCCAGGACAGGGCGATGTAGTAGACGTTGTCGCCCACCATGGAGGCCGTGTAGGCGCCGAGCCAGCGCAGGACGTTGCCGTCGCGGTGGGCGGGCCGTACGGCGGCGGGGGCGGTCTCGACGGCGGGTGCGGTCCCGAGAGTCACGGGCGGCGTCCTCTCAGTCACGGAACGGGAACCCGGTCACGTACAGCGCCACGTTCTCGCGGCCCTCGGTGTCGCCCGCCGCCTCCGCGGTCCGGCCCCGCTCCTCGTATCTCCGGCACACGGCGAGCAGTTCGCCGGTCAGCGCGGACAGTTCACCGGCCGTGAGCCGCATCAGGGACTCGGAGTCGGTGGACGCGTTGCGCCACTCCTCGTCCCAGGTGGCGCGTTCGTCGAGGTGGCGGCGGTGGGCCTCGGTGCGCTGCTCGTGGAAGAGGCGGGTGGCCGCCTGGTGCGCGGCGGCCTTCTCCGGCGCGTCCCGGAAGTCCGCCTCGTGGATGTCGATCCCGTCCGACGCGGGCCGCCACCAGCGCTCGCGCCCGTCCTTGCGGGGCGCCTCGGCCTCCTCGATCAGACCGTGGTCGGCGAGCTTGCGCAGGTGGTAGCTGACCAGCGACACGGCCTCGCCCGCCTGTTCGGCGAGCTGCGAGGCCGTCGCCGTCCGCGCCAGGAACAGCGCCCGGTACAACTGCGAGCGGAGTGGATGGGCGAGCGCTTTGAGGGTGCCCAGGTCCGTGACACGGCGCTGCTGATGGTCGGCCATGCCGGCAGCGTAGAGTACGAAGCGAAAATTGCGCAATTAATATTGCGCAACCTTCCTTTCGCTCCTTCCGCCGTCCGCACCGTCGGCCCTGCCCGTCCGGCAGGGGTCGAGCAGCGTCCGGGCGGCCAGCGCCAGCGAGAGCTCCACCACGTCCGTCGGACGGGTCAGGGAGCGGCCCGTCAGCTGCTCGCAGCGGCGCAGCCGGTTCAGGACCGTGTTGCGGTGGCAGTAGAGCCGGGCGGCCGACCGCTGGGCCGAACCGTCGCAGGCCAGCCAGGCCGTGAGGGTGTCCAGCAGGATGTCACGGTCGGAGGGGTCCAGCCGCAGCAGGGGGCCCAGCACCCGCTCGGCGAGCGCCGCGCCGAGCGCCGGGGCGGAGACGACCAGGGCGGCCGGCAGGTTCTCCTCCAGGACGACGGTGCCGCCGGCGCGCGGACAGGCGCGCAGCGCGGTGTCGGCGAGCCGCCGGGCGTCCCCGACGGCGGCGAGGCCGTCGACCACCGGGCTCAGCCCGATCCGGGTGCCGGGTGGCGCGGACAGCACGCGCGCGATGTCACCGGCGTCCTCGACGAGCCCGTGGGCACGCGGCCGCTCCTGCGCCCCGCTCACCTCGCCGGCGCCCCCGTCGCCGCCGTCGGCCCGGTCGTGCTCGCCGTCGCCGTGGGGGCGGACGCCCTCGCCGGCCGGGTGGCCGCCATGGCCGGGGGACGGGTCGCCGTGCGCGTGCGCGCCGGGGAACCGGGCGCCGTCACCGGGCGCCCGGTCGGCCTCGCCGCGGACGTGGCCGCCGAGCAGCACGATGCCGTAGTCGCCGCCGCCCTCGCGGTACCACTGCACCCGCAGGCCCGGCAGGTCCACCGGGGTCCGGCCGTTCACGAGCGCCGGGCCGGCGGGCAGCTGGGCCAGCACGACCGCGTACCGCCCCTGCTCGGGCAGGCCGAGCGCGGACGCCGTGGCCGGCAGGTCGGAGATGCGCGCGGTGCCGTCCAGCAGCGCGGCGGTCATCAGGCGCAGCCGGTTCTCCCGGCGCCAGGTCAGCTCGCGTTCCGTCTGGCGGTAGGCGTCGGCGACGATCGCGCAGTGCTCGTCCACGAAGTTCCACACGTCGGCGGCCACGTGCACGAGGAGGCGTACGTCCGAGGGGTGGCGGCGCGTCGTCTCGTCCACCAGTCCCTGCCAGACCATCCCGCCGCCCAGCCGGAAGGCGCGCAGCAGGGCATCCAGCGGGAGACCGCGTTCGGCCCGCGTCCTGCCGATCCCCCACGAGCAGCGGCGCGCGGCCTCGCGCAGTTCGCCGGGGCGCAGCAGGGAGCCCACGTTGAGCCGCAGGGAGCGCTGCACCTCCTCGCGCACGCTGTCGATGTCGCTCTGGATCGCGGCCCGGTACGCGGGCTCACGCTCCCGCAGGACGACCATCAGGCGCTCCGTGAGCTCGGGCAGTCCCGCCAGCAGGACCCGGGCCGCCCTGTGCAGCACGGAGAGCGCCTCCCCGTCGACGGCCGAGCGGGCGGCGGGTACGAGTGGCCGCGGACCGGACACGGTCCGGACGTGGTCCTGTACGAGGTGCTGCATCGCTGTCCTCCACCGGAGTCGGCTCGGCCCGGCTCGGCACGGCGCGCCACCGCACGGCACGCCGGTCCCACCGGACCTTCCTGAGTCCGCAGGATGACATACCGCCCGGTCGGTACCTAGGGGTGTGCGACGGTCTTCTCCGCCCGGTCCACCAATCGGGACAGCTCGACACGCGAGCGGACCCCCAGAGCTGCGAAGACGTTCCGCAGGTGGTGGTCGACTGTGCGCGGGCTCACGGACAGCCTGAGCGCCACTTCCCGGTTGGTGGCGCCCTCCGCCACACAGCGGGCGATGCGCAGCTGCTGCGGCGTGAGGAGCGCCAGCGGCCCGGGCGGCTCCTGCGCACCCGCCTCTCCGGTGGCCCGCAGCTCCGCCCGCGCCAGGGTCGCCCAGCCCAGGGCGCCGCCGCGCTCGAAGGAGACGAGGGCGTCGCGGAGCCGCCCGCGGGCCTCCCCCGGCCGGCGCCGGCGCCGCAGCCAGGCCCCGTACAGCAGCAGGGTGCGACCGCGCTCGAAGTCGCCGCCCGCGCGGTCGTGGTGGGCGAGGGCCGTGGCGAAGAACGGTTCGCACTCCTCCGGTCCGGCCAGCAGCGCGTGGCAGCGCGCCAGCTGGGCCGGGGCCTGCGGGTCGGCGCCCTGCGCGGCCCAGCGGGCGAACTCGGCCACCGCCGAACGGGCGGCCTCCGGCTGCCCGGCGCGCGCCGACGCCTCCACGAAGCAGGGGATGGCCAGCATGCGCACGGCGAAGTGACCGTGCCGGGGGCCGGGACCGACCAGCGGGCCGAGGCGCGCGGCGGCCTCCGGGACCCGGCCCCGGCCCAGGTCGGCGCGGGCCCGCGCCCACTGGGCCAGGGTGGCCGCCTGGACCAGGCCGTGCGGCGCGGCCACGCGCTCGGCGGCGGTGGCGTGTTCGGCCACGGCACCGGGGTCGCCCTCGACGGAGGCCGCGAGGGCGAGGATCGCGTGGTGGTGCGCGGCGATGTTGTGCTGGCCGGTGGCGAGGGCGCTGCGCAGACCCTCCTCGGCGTGGGCGCGGGCGCGGGCATGGCGGCCGGCGCGCAGCTCCCCGTAGGCGAGGTGCTCCAGGGCCTGCGGCACGAGGACGTACGGCCCCCGGGCCCGGACGACGGCCAGGGCACGGGAGTTGATCCGGCCGGCCGCCGCGAGGTCGCCGACGACGAGGGCGGCCACCCCGGTGCGCAGCAGGCGTTCCGGGTCGTCGGCGGCGTCGGTGGCGCCGCTCGCCAGGTATCCCCGCAGCCGCTCCCGTCCGGCGTGCAGGCGTCCGCGCATCACCGCGGCCATCCCGGCTCGGTAGCCGGCCAGGCGCCGGTCGGGGTCGGTGCGGGCGGAGGGGTGCTCCAGCGCCTCCACGTACGCAGCGGCGTCGCCCGCCGCCCAGGCCGCCTCCATGGCGGCGAGCCGGGCGGCGCGGGAGCGGGCGGAGTCGTGCGGGGCGAGCAGTTCGGCGGCCAGGAGCAGCGTCTCGCGGGCGTCGGCGACCGGGCCGTCCCCCAGGGAGAGCAGACCGCGGACGAGTTCGGCGGCGCCGCGCAACGCCTCGGGCAGATCCTCGCAGCCGGCCGCCTCCAGCAACTCCCGCGCCAGGTGCGGGAGTCCGCCGAGCCGGGCGTGCTCCGCCGCCGCCGTCAGCCGGGCGGCCCGCGGGCCGGCGTCCGCGGCGAGTTCGGCGGCCCGCGCGTAGGCCGCGGCCCGCTCCGGGTGCGTGGGCCGCCGGTACGGGCCGGGTTCGGCGCCCGCGGCGGCGGCCAGTTCGTCGCCCAGGTCCGGCGCCGGACCCTCGACGGCGGAGGCCCGGTGGTACAGCACCGCCAGCGCCCACCGCTCCTCGCCGAGCACGTCCTCCGGCCCGCCCGCGGATTCCGCGCCGAGGGAACCCGCGGGCGCTCCCGCGGTCGGTGTCGGCGGACCGTCCCCCGGGCCGCCGTCGACACCGCAGGACCCGGACACGGCACCCCCCACCGCCGGACCGCGTCCGCCGGGTGACGGCTCCACCTGCGCGTCCCCGGCACCGGACACGCCAGCCCCCGGCGAGACCTCGGCCTCGCCCGAGCCTCGTCCCGACAACCTCCGTCGGTCTTGAGCCACTTCAGCAGAGGGCACAGCACCGGACCCGGCGACGGCGCCCTCCTCCGGGACGGAACGCGAGGGCAGGGAGTGCCCCGTACACCGGTCCGGGGCGAAGGCGTCCGCCAGCAGGCGGTGGGCGGCGCGGCGGTGGGCGCGCGGGGCGGCGGTGTAGACCGAGCGGGGCAGGTCCGGGTCCGTGAAGCGCAGGCGGCCCCCGGCCAGCCGGACGGCCCCCGCGGCCTCCGCCGCCTCGACGGCACCGGCGTCCAGCCCGGCCGCCCCGGCGGCTCGCAGCACGACCCCCGCGTCCACTCCCGCGGCCCCCGCGTCCCGCTCCTGCTCGGCCGCCGCCAGCAGCAGCAACTCCCTGACCGCGAGCGGAAGTCCACCGTCATGCGCGTCCTCGCCGAAGGGCGGCCCGCCCGGCCCGGCGGACGCACCGCCGTGATCCGCGACGGCACCACCGGGTACGGCACCGGGCGCCGGTGCACTCCCGGCCCCCTCACGCGGCTCCTCACCCGACGCGGCACGCCGGCCCCCGCCGGACACCGGACCACTCGTACCGGCGCAACTTCCGCGTAGGACCGCGGCAGTTGCTCCGCTCAGGCCCTCGCCGGACGCCTCACCGTCCACGGCGGCCCGCGTGGCGGTGACCGTTCCGGAGGGCGCGTCGGCGTATACGGCGGACGCCGGTACGTCAACGGGCGAAGGATCGGACGGCGTTGGGGCCGGGGCCCCCGTCGCGTCCCCTCCCCGCGACGGGGGCTGTCCGGTGCCGGGTGGCCGCCCGTCGGGCGGTCCGGCCACCGGAGCGCAGGCCGGCGCCCAGGCGGGGGCCGGCCCGGGCCCCGGTCCGGGAGCGTGCCCGGGGACGGGCGACGGCACCTGGCCGGCGCTTCCCCCGGGCTCCTCCAACGCCTCCCCTGCGGGCGGCGGTTCAGCACTCCGGTCGTATATCCGGAGAGGACTTCGCTCAGTCGTCATTCCGGTCACGTCCGTTACGTTACTTCCGCGTAACCGAACGCGGAAGTCCCGCCTTCACTTGTTCCGCTCGTCCCGGCACCCCACGTGACCAGCTCAAAGGTGCCCGACGGCACGGTGCGCGATGGGCACCGTCCCAGCCCCGGCGAGGCAAGCTTGTGCAGCCGCACAGTGCCCGGGGCCCTCACGGCCCGTCAACGCCCTCGCGCACGGGGCGAGTCAGGGCCGGGGAACTCCCGACACGCCGATGACGGCCGCGTGTCACACGGCCGTCATCGGTGCACCGGGGTCCGGCGGTCCTTCCGGGCTCAGGCGGAGCCGTCAGGACCGGCCGGAGCCGGCGGGGTCAGGAGGTGTGCGGGCAGTTGCCGCGGTACTCCTCGATCGAGAGGGACGGGCGCGGCAGCGGGCAGAGGAACTGCTCGTAGCGGGTGTCGTTGTCGATGAACCGCTTCAGCCACGAAATGCTGTACTTCGCGATCGTCGTGTTGGAGCTGTTGGGCGTGAAGTGCGTGGCGCCGTTCAGCTCCAGGTACGCCTTGTCGAGCGAGCTGGGCAGGCTCGTGTAGAACGGCTCGGAGTGCGAGGCCACCGGCGCGATCGTGTCGCCGTCGGCCCCGAAGATCAGGGTCGGCGTCTTGATCTCCGGCCAGCTCTTGTCGAGGTTCCAGCCGGTGAGCGGGATCGCCGCCTGGAGCGAGGGACGGTCCTTGGCCGCCTCCAGGGTGCCTCCGCCGCCCATGGAGTGGCCCATGACGCCCAGCCGGGTGCTGTCGATGCGCGTGCGGACGGTGCTGCGCGTGGTCAGGTAGTCCAGCGCGGACAGCAGCTGGTCGCCGCGGCTGGCGGGCTGGTCCAGCGTGGTGTTGGTGTCGATGGTGAACACCACGAAGCCCTGGGAGGCGAGGCGCGGTCCGAGCCAGGCGATGGACGACTGATAGGCGGTGTACCCGGGCGAGATGGCGATGGCGCCGAAGGTGCCGTCGCTGGTCGAGGTCGGGTAGTAGATGGTGCCGCCGCCGAAGCCGGTGACGGAGAGGGACGAGACGGAGGTCTCGGAGACGGCGTACGGGCCGCGCAGGGCCTCGATGCTCGACTCGGTCGGCGCCGGACCCCGCTCGTAGGGGTTCGCGGCGGCCTCCGTCACGGCGGCCTGGGCTCCGGTGGCCTGGCCGGCGACGAGTCCGCCGACGGCCAGGACGGCCGCGACGCCGGACCGTACGAGGCGGGACTTCAGGCGGCTCGGCCGGGAACCGGCGGGGGCGGCGGTGGGGAGTGCGCTGCTCGGCTGCTGCACGACGGTGTGCATCCTCTCGGGAGGGTCGACGGACCCTGCCGCCGGCAGGCGTTTCCATGGCGTGGGGCGCCGGAAGGTGAACGCCTGCGGAACGGCGGGGTCCGTCTCGGGTGGTTGCAGCGGCAACTGTCCCGGCCCGCCCGCGCCCGCACATCGGCAGAATCACCGGTCTCCCCCCGGACCCGCACCCGGACCGGGCCCGCCCCGGTGCCCGGCACACGGCGGACGGCCCGTACCCGGCAGCCGTGGAGGCTGCCCGGTACGGGCCGTCGAAAGGGCCTGGGCGGGCGGGGTCAGCGGACGGGGTGTCCGGCTTCCCGCAGCGTCTCCTTCACCTGGCCGATGCGCAGATCACCGAAGTGGAAGACGGACGCGGCCAGCACCGCGTCGGCGCCCGCCGCCACGGCGGGCGGGAAGTCGCCCAGCCGTCCGGCTCCCCCGCTGGCGATCAGCGGCACGCCGACGTGCTTGCGGACGGCCTCGATCATCTCGATGTCGTAGCCGTTCTTCGTGCCGTCGGCGTCCATCGAGTTGAGCAGGATCTCGCCCGCGCCCAGCTCGGCGGCCTCGTGCGCCCACTCGACGGCGTCGATGCCGGTGCCCTTGCGGCCGCCGTGCGTGGTGACCTCGAAGGAGCCCGTGTCCGTGCGGCGCGCGTCCACCGACAGGACCAGCACCTGCCGGCCGAAGCGCTCGGCGATCTCTCGGATGAGGTCCGGGCGGGCGATGGCGGCCGTGTTGACGCCGACCTTGTCCGCACCGGCCCGCAGCAGCTTGTCCACGTCCTCGGCGGTGCGCACACCGCCGCCGACCGTGAGCGGGATGAAGACCTGCTCGGCGGTGCGGCGCACCACGTCGTAGGTGGTCTCGCGGTTGCCCGAGGACGCGGTGATGTCCAGGAACGTCAGCTCGTCGGCGCCCTCGGCGTCGTACACCTTGGCCATCTCGACGGGGTCGCCCGCGTCGCGCAGGTTCTGGAAGTTGACGCCCTTGACGACCCGGCCGTCGTCCACGTCCAGGCAGGGGATGACGCGTACGGCGAGGGTCACGGCGCGGACCCTCCCCGGTAGGCCTCCACCTCGACCTCGACGACCAGGCTGGGGTCGACGAAGCCGGAGACGATGAGCAGGGACGCGGCGGGCCGCACGGAGTCGAACAGCTCCTTGTGCGCGCGGCCCACGTCCTCCACGTCACGGGCGTGCGTCAGGTACAGCCGCGTACGGACGACGTCCTCGCGCCCGAGACCCAGCTCCTTCAGTGCCGCGAACGCCACGTCGAAGGCGTTCAGCGTCTGCTCGTAGGGGCCGCCACCGGCCATCTCGCCGTCCACGACTGAGGTGCAGCCGGAGACCAGCACCAGGCCGTTGGGGAGCTGCACCGCGCGGGAGTACCCGAAGGTGTCCTCCCAGGGCGCGCCCGTCGTCACACGTCGTACGTCGCTCACTGGGCAACCGCCTCCAGGGCCTCTTCCAGGGTGAACGCCTTCGCGTACAGCGCCTTCCCTACGATCGAGCCTTCGACACCGAGCGGCACGAGTTCGGCGATGGCGCGCAGGTCGTCCAGGGAGGACACGCCGCCGGAGGCCACCACCGGGCGGTCCGTCACCGCGCACACGTTGCGCAGCAGTTCCAGGTTGGGGCCCTGGAGGGTGCCGTCCTTGGCGATGTCGGTGACGACGTAGCGCGCGCAGCCCTCGGCGTCGAGGCGGGCCAGCGTCTCGTAGAGGTCGCCGCCGTCGCGGGTCCAGCCGCGGCCGCGCAGGGTCGTGCCGCGTACGTCGAGGCCGACCGCGATCTTGTCGCCGTGCTCGGCGATGACCTTGGCGACCCACTCGGGGGTCTCCAGGGCCGCGGTGCCGAGGTTGACCCGGGTGCAGCCGGTGGCGAGGGCGGCGGCGAGGGTGTCGTCGTCGCGGATGCCGCCGGACAGCTCCACCTTGATGTCCATGGCGCCGGCGACCTCGGCGATCAGCGCGCGGTTGTCGCCGGTGCCGAAGGCGGCGTCCAGGTCGACCAGGTGCAGCCACTCCGCGCCCGCGTTCTGCCAGGCGAGGGCGGCCTCCAGCGGGGAGCCGTACGACGTCTCCGTCCCGGACTCGCCGTGCACCAGGCGGACGGCCTGGCCGTCGCGGACGTCCACGGCGGGGAGGAGTTCGAGCTTCGAAGGCATCAGAGGGTTCCGATCCAGTTGTTCAGCAGCTGCGCTCCGGCGTCGCCGGACTTCTCGGGGTGGAACTGGGTGGCCCACAGGGCGCCGTTCTCGACGGCCGCCACGAACGGCTTGCCGTGCGTCGACCAGGTCACCAGGGGTGCCCGCAGCGCCGGGTTCGTGATCTCCAGGGACCAGTCGTGGACGGCGTAGGAGTGCACGAAGTAGAAGCGCGCGTCGGCGTCGAGTCCCGCGAAGAGCTGGGAGCCGGCCGGGGCCTCGACGGTGTTCCAGCCCATGTGCGGCACGATGTCGGCCTGGAGCGGCTCGACCGCGCCGGGCCACTCGTCCAGGCCCTCGGTCTCCACGCCGTGCTCGATGCCGCGGGCGAAGAGGATCTGCATCCCGACGCAGATGCCCATCACCGGGCGGCCGCCCGCGAGCCGCCGGCCCACGATCCAGTCGCCTCGCGCCTCCTTCAGCCCCTGCATGCAGGAGGCGAAGGCGCCGACGCCCGGCACCAGCAGCCCGTCCGCGTTCATGGCCCGGTCGAAGTCACGCGTGATCTCGACGTCGGCCCCGGTGCGGGCGAGGGCCCGCTCGGCCGACCGCACGTTGCCGAAGCCGTAGTCGAAGACGACGACCTTCTTCGCGGTGCTCAATTCCACACCTCCAGGCGTACGACGCCCGCGAGCAGGCACATCGCGGCGCCGATGGACAGCAGCACGATCAGGCCCTTGGGCATCTGCTGCTTGGCGAAGGAGTAGACGCCGCCGAGCAGGAAGAGGCCGACGACGATCAGGATGCTCGACAGGCCGGTCACAGTGCGCCCTTCGTGGAGGGGAGGATGCCCGCGGCGCGCGGGTCGTGTTCGGAGGCGTACCGCAGGGCGCGGGCCAGCGCCTTGAACTGGCACTCCACGATGTGGTGCGCGTTGCGCCCGTAGGGCACGTGCACGTGCAGGGCGATCTGGGCCTGGGCGACGAAGGACTCCAGGATGTGCCGGGTCATCGTCGTGTCGTACTCGCCGATCATCGGCGCCATGTTCTCGGGCTCGGTGTGCACCAGGTAGGGGCGGCCGGAGAGGTCGACGGTCACCTGGGCGAGCGACTCGTCCAGCGGGACGGTGCAGTTGCCGAAGCGGTAGATGCCGACCTTGTCGCCGAGGGCCTGCCGGAAGGCGGCGCCGAGCGCGAGGGCGGTGTCCTCGATGGTGTGGTGCGAGTCGATGTGCAGGTCGCCCTCGGTCTTCACGGTCAGGTCGAACAGACCGTGCCGGCCGAGCTGGTCGAGCATGTGGTCGTAGAAGCCGACGCCGGTCGCCACATCGACCTTGCCGGTGCCGTCGAGGTTGATCTCGACGACGACCGACGTCTCCTTCGTCGTACGTTCCACGCGGCCTACGCGGCTCATGCGCTCTGCTCCTTCGGGGGTGTGGGGGTGAACCCCACGAGACTCGGTAGTTCACGGACCGCGTCCAGGAACGCGTCGTTCTCGGCGGGGGTGCCCGCGGAGACCCTCAGCCGGCCCGGTACGCCGTTGTCCCGGACCAGGACGCCCCGGTCGAGGATCTCCTGCCAGGCCTTGTGGGCGTCCTCGAACCGCCCGAACTGGACGAAGTTGGCGTCGGAGGCGGTGACCTCGAAGCCGAGCGCGCTCAGTTCGGTGACCAGCCGGTCCCGCTCGGCCTTCAGCTGCTCGACGTAGCCGAGGAGGGTGCCGGTGTGCTCCAGGGCGGCCAGCGCGGTCGCCTGGGTGACGGCCGACAGGTGGTACGGCAGCCGGACGAGCTGGACGGCGTCCACGACCGCGGGGTGCGCGGCGAGGTAGCCGAGGCGCAGTCCGGCGGCGCCGAAGGCCTTCGACATCGTGCGGGAGACGACGAGATTCGGCCGATCTTCGAGCAGCGGCAGCAGCGAGGCCCCGTGGCTGAACTCGACGTACGCCTCGTCGATGACGACCATGGACGGCTTCGCCGCCTGCGCGGCCTCGTACAGCGCGAGGACGGTCTCGGGCGGCACCGAGTTGCCGGTGGGGTTGTTCGGTGTCGTGATGAAGACGACGTCCGGCCGGTGCTCGGCGACGGCCGCCTCGGCCGCCGCGAGGTCGAGCGTGAAGTCCTCGTTGCGCGGGCCGGCGATCCAGCCCGTGCCCGTGCCGCGCGCGATGAGCGCGTGCATGGAGTACGAGGGCTCGAAGCCGATCGCGGTCCGGCCGGGGCCGCCGAAGGTCTGCAGCAGCTGCTGGATGACCTCGTTGGAGCCGTTGGCCGCCCAGACGTTCTCCGGGCCGACGGCGTACTTGCCGGTGTCCGTCAGGTACCGGGCCAGCTCGGTGCGCAGCTCCACCGCGTCCCGGTCGGGGTAGCGGTTGAGGCCGCGGGCGGCCTCGCGCACCCGCTCGGCGATCCGCTCGACGAGCGGTTCGGGCAGCGGGTACGGGTTCTCGTTCGTGTTGAGCCGGACGGGCACGTCCAGCTGGGGTGCGCCGTACGGGGACTTGCCGCGCAGTTCGTCGCGGACGGGGAGGTCGTCGATGTCGGTCACGCGCTGGGCACCTTCCAGCCGAACCGGGCCTTGACCGCGGCGCCGTGGGCGGGCAGGTCCTCGGCCTCGGCGAGCGTCACGACGTGGTGGGCGACCTCGGCGAGGGCGTCGCGCGAGTAGTCGACGATGTGGATCCCGCGGAGGAAGGACTGCACGCTCAGGCCCGAGGAGTGGCAGGCGCAGCCGCCGGTGGGCAGGACGTGGTTGGAGCCGGCGCAGTAGTCGCCGAGGGAGACGGGCGCCCACGGGCCGACGAAGATCGCGCCGGCGTTCGTGACCCGCTCGGCCACGGCTGCGGCGTCGGCGGTCTGGATCTCCAGGTGCTCGGCGCCGTACGCGTCGACCACCCGCAGGCCCTCCTCCACGCCGTCGACCAGCACGATCGCGGACTGGCGGCCCGCTAGCGCGGGGGCGATCCGGTCCTCGACGTGCTTGGTGGCGGCCACCTGCGGCGCCAGTTCCTTCTCGACCGCGTCGGCCAGCGCGACCGAGTCGGTGACGAGGACGGCGGCCGCGAGCGGGTCGTGCTCGGCCTGGCTGATCAGGTCGGAGGCGACGTGCGCCGGGTCGGCGGTGTCGTCGGCGAGGATGGCGATCTCGGTGGGTCCGGCCTCCGCGTCGATGCCGATGCGGCCGGTGAAGTAGCGCTTGGCGGCGGCGACCCAGATGTTGCCGGGTCCGGTGACCATGTTCACGGAGGGGCAGGACTCGGTGCCGTGCGCGAACATCGCGACGGCCGTGGCGCCGCCGGCCGCGTACACCTCGTCGACGCCGAGGAGGGCGCAGGCCGCGAGGATGGTCGGGTGCGGCAGGCCGCCGAACTCGGCCTGGGCCGGGGAGGCGAGCGCGATGGACCCGACGCCGGCCTCCTGCGCCGGGACCACGTTCATGACCACGGACGAGGGGTAGACCGAGCGGCCGCCGGGCGCGTACAGCCCGACCCGGCCGACGGGGACCCACTTCTCGGTGACCGAGCCGCCGGGCACGACCTGGGTGGTGTGCGGGGTGCGGCGCTGGGCGCGGTGGACCATCCGGGCGCGCCTGACGGATTCCTCCAGGGCCGCGCGCACGGCGGGGTCGAGCCGCTCCAGGGCGTCGGTGAGGGCCTGGACGGGGACGCGGACGGACTCCAGGCGTACGCCGTCGAACTTCTCCGCGTAGTCGATCAGCGCCGCGTCGCCCCGATGATGCACGGCCTCGCAGATCGGACGCACCTTCTCCATGGCGGCCGCAACGTCGAAGTCGGCTCGGGGCAGCAGGTCGCGCAGGGCGGAGCCCTCGGGGAGGGCGTCGCCGCGCAGATCGATTCGGGAGATCACATGGCCAATTCTCTCAGACCGCCGTCGGGCACCGGACGCCCGTATCAATGGCTGATACAAGACCTGGACAGACGGCCCGGCCGTGGCCGGAACCGGTGGCCGACAGTGGCCCCGGGAGACGGCCGTCACCGCTAGCGTTCCGCCCGTCACCGAACGGGCATTGAACGGGTGTGCGAAACCGGCGAGTAGCCGGGGCGGAAGGGAGACACGTGACCGAGGGTGCCGGCGTCAGGAACGGGGACCTGCCGGACGACCTGACCGCCGCCGAGGCCGGCATGTGGCAGGCCTTCCGCAACGGCAGCGTCTACGACCTGCGGAGCGGCGACACCGTCGTGGACGATCCGCACGGGGGCCACCCCTGGGGACCCGAGCGCAGCGTACGGGCCAGGATCGTGGCGTGGCTGCTGCTGGACGGACCGCCGGCGCTGGACGGCCGCGTCTCCTCCCTGAAGCTGACGGGCGTGCAGATCATGGACACCCTCGACCTGGCGGGCGGCACGATCCAGCCGTACCTGGAGCTGAAGGGGTGCCGATTCGAGAAGGAGGTCCTGCTGCCGGAGGCCCGGTTCACCACCGTGCGCCTGGTCGACTGCTCGGTCCCGCGGCTGGAGGCGGCCCGGCTGCACACCGAGGGCGACCTCCATCTGCCGCGCTGCCGCTTCCACAACGGCGTCCGGCTCACCGACGCCCGGATCGGCACGGACCTGCTGCTGAACCAGGCCGTCGTCTACCGGGACCGGCGGATGCGCTCGATCACCGCCGACGGCATGAGCGTGGGCCAGGACCTCCAGGCGGAGATGCTGGAGTCGCACGGCGAGCTGAGTCTGCGCGGCGCCCAGGTCGGCGTCTCGCTCAGCCTGCGCGGCAGCCGCCTCGCCAACCCCTACGGCCGCCTCGCCCTGAACGCGCCCCAGCTGACGGTCGAACGGACGCTCTACCTGACCCCGGCCGGCGTCGGCGGTCCGCTGCTGGCCGGCGGCGGCACCCCGGCGCGCGGCACCCGCCTCCAGCGCTTCGTGTGCCAGGGCGGCGTCCGGCTGGACGACGGCCGGTTCGGGGACGCCCTGGACCTCGACCAGGCCCGGTTCGTCTTCGAGGACGACCAGGAGCTGTCCCTGCGCCGGGTCCAGACGCCGGAGCTGCGGTTCCTCGGGGAGCGGCCCGAGCGCGGCAAGGTCGTCCTGTCGGGCGCGCGAGTGGTGAACCTGGTCGACAGGGCGGCCAGCTGGCCGGGCCCGGGCAGCCTGCACATGGGCGGCTTCGGCTACGAGAACCTGGTGCCGCAGGGCGCCTTCCCGCTGACCCGGCGCCTGGAGTGGGTGGCCGCGGCGACCGCCGAGTACAACCCGGAGCCCTACGAACGCCTCGCGGCCGTGCTGCGCGGTTCCGGTGAGGACGAGGACGCGCGCGAGGTGCTCCTGGAGAAGCAGCGCCGGCGCCGCGAGACGCTGCCGCTCGCGGGCAAGCTGTGGGGGTACGCCCAGGACTGGGCGGTCGCCTACGGGTACCGGCCGGGCCGGGCCGCGGTGTGGATGGCGGTGCTGTGGGCGGCCGGCTCGTTCGCCTTCGCCCACGCGAGCCATCCGCCGATCAAGGACGGCGAGCATCCGCCGTGGAACCCCTCCCTGTTCGCGCTGGACCTGCTGCTGCCCGTCATCGACCTGGGCCAGGTGGGTTACTGGCAACTGCGGGGCGGATGGCAGTGGCTGGCGGCGGTGGTGATCCTGCTGGGCTGGATCCTGGCGACGACCGTGGCGGCGGGCGCGACCCGCACCCTGCGCAGGAACTGACGGCTCCCGGCCGCCGAGAGGTGAACACCCGTCATCTTTTACCTTTCCTTGACCCTCGGGCGGGCAACCGGGAGAGGGTTACGAAAGCGTCACCGCATACCCCCTGGCCCTGTCCCCACCTGCGGTTTTCAATGGGCCCACCATGGCACTGCTGCGCGCGCTCCTTCGTACCGCCCGGATGGCGACGCACACGTCGCGCCTCGCGGCCGGACTGCCCACCGACGACGAGGTGCTCCTCGACGCGCCCGACGAGCGGCTGGGCCCCGCGCTCGTCGCCGCGGGCGGCGGCGAGTACGGGCCCGCCGCCAAGCTCCTGGCCGGCACGCGCGACGCCGCCGAGTGGGAGAGCCGCGACCGCTACGCGATCCGCCTGGCCGCCTTCGCCCGCTCGCGCGACGGATGGCTGCGCGCCTGGCAGGCCGCCGCGCCGCACGACGCCGACGCCCTGCTCGTCCGGGCCGAACTGGCGGTGCGCCGGGGCTGGGAGTCGCCCGCCCGCGCCGAGCTGCTGCGCCAGGTCGCCCCGCTCGTCACCGCCGCCGCCGAGGCCGACCCGCGCGATCCGGTGCCCTGGCGGATCGCGCTCGACCACGCCCGCGGCACGAACGCCGGGCACTCCGAGTTCGAGCAGCTGTGGGGCGAGGCCGTACGCCGTTCCCCGCACCACTACGGCTGCCACGTGGCGGCGCTCCAGTACCTCTCCGCGGCCTGGTACGGCTCCCACCGCGAGTGCTTCGACTTCGCCGAGCGGGCGGCGCAGGACGCCCTGCCCGGCTCCCTGGTGCGGGCCCTGCCCGTCCGGGCGGCCTTCGCCTACCTGACCGAGGGCGGCGGGCCCGCGGTGCCGCGCCGGCGTCTCGACACGGCGGCCGACCTCGCCATCGAGGTCTCCGCCGCCTACCCGGCCGCCGACCCCTGGCCCGCGGAGGTCCGCAACCTCCTGACCTACGTGCTCATCACGCTCGACCGCTGGCAGGACGCACTCGACCAGCTGCGGCAGATCGGCCCGTACGCCACCTCGTTCCCCTGGGACCGGATCTCGGACGACCCGCTGGGGCAGTTCCTCGAGCTGCGGGACGGGATCCGTCTGGAGGTCGCCTCCGGGCTGCCGCTGGGCACGCGCGGGCCGTCCGGCCATCCACAGGGTGGGCGGGGCGGACGCCGCGCCACCGGCGACCACTAGGCTTTGCCGTCGTGACCACCGTCCGGCTCCCGCTCTTCCCGCTCAACTCGGTTCTGTTCCCGGGCCTCGTGCTGCCCCTGAACATCTTCGAGGAGCGCTATCGCGCCATGATGCGCGATCTCCTGAAAACCCCCGAGGACGAACCGCGCCGGTTCGCCGTCGTCGCCATCCGCGACGGCCACGAGGTCGCGCCCACCGGGCCCGGCATGCCGGACCCGACGGCCGTACTGGAGCGCGGTCCCGCCGCCGGCTTCGGGGACGAGCCCGCCGCCGCCTTCCACGAGGTGGGCTGCGTCGCGGACGCGGCGACCGTCCGTGAGCGCGCCGACGGCAGCTTCGAGGTGCTGGCCACCGGCACGACCCGCGTCCGGCTGCTGTCCGTGGACGCGTCCGGCGCGTACCTCACGGCCGAGCTGGAGGAGCTGGAGGAGGAGCCCGGTGACGAGGCCGGGGCGCTCGCCGAGGGCGTCCTGCGGGCCTTCCGGCAGTACCAGAAGCGGCTGGCCGGCGCGCGGGAGCGCTCACTGGCGACCGGCGCGGACCTGCCGGACGAGCCGTCCGTCGTCTCGTACCTCGTCGCGGCGGCCATGATGCACGACATCCCGGTGAAGCAGCGGCTGCTCCAAGCCCCGGACACCGCCTCACGCCTGCGCGACGAGCTGAAACTCCTGCGCGCGGAGACGGCGATCATCCGTAATCTGCCGTCGTTGCCGGCGTCGGAGCTGACGCGCGGCCCGACGAGCCCGAACTGACGGCTCCCCGACCCGTCTCCCGGATCCGAGAAGGCGATGGCGAAGAAGCAGAAGAAGCAGCAGCAGGCGGGCGGCACCCCGGCGACGGTGGCCCTGACCGCCGCGGGGGTGCCGTACACGGTCCACGCCTACGAGCACGACCCCGCCCACCCCTCGTACGGCGAGGAGGCCGCCGAGGCCATGGGCGTCTCCCCCGACCGGGTCTTCAAGACCCTGGTGGCGGACGTCGACGGCTCCCTCGTGGTCGCCGTCGTCCCCGTCGCGGGCTCCCTCGACCTCAAGGCGCTGGCCACCGCGGTGGGCGGCAAGCGGGCCGCGATGGCGGACCCGGCGGCCGCCGAACGCACGACGGGGTACGTACGCGGCGGCATCTCCCCGCTGGGCCAGCGCAAGAGGCTCCCGACGGTCCTCGACGCCTCCGCCGCGGGGCACGCCACGATCTGCGTCTCCGCCGGCCGCCGCGGCCTGGAGGTCGAACTCGCCCCCGCCGACCTCGCCGCCCTCACCGAGGCGGTGTCGGCCCCCGTCGCCCGCGCCTGACCCCTCGCCGGGGCCTGTTGCCCGGTCGGGTACGAGGAACGTGGGGCCACGAACCCGCCGGCGGAGGCGGCGCATGTGCGAGGGCCGCCCTCACCATGGAGGGCGGCCGGCTCAAGGGCCCTGAGCCCACGCCCAGCCCGGCGTCCGAGAACGGGGCGGGCGGCGCGACAGGAGGTCCGGGGTCTCAGTCCCCGAGGACGGGACGCGAAAGGGCGGGGAGCGAGAGCACCCCGGCGGGCGCCCGCCGCGCCTACGACCCCGGAGGCGTGGCCGCCCCGTACGGCGCGGGGTACGGCTCCGGGTCCCGGGGCCCGAACAACGCGGTCAGCCCCAGATGCACCACCAGCCCCGCCAGGGACCACGCCAGCAGCGCCCCCTTGGCGTTCAGCTTCAGCGGCGCGGAGAAGGTGACGCCCTTGCCCACGGACTGCGCGTGGGCGATCACGTTCTGGGTGGGCCCGAGCCACACCCCGATCCGCCAGGCCAGCAGCGACCCGAGCAGCCCTCCCACGGCGAGTCCCACCACGAGCGGCACACCCCCGCGCCGTCGCGCCAGGAACACGCCCAGCGCGCTGAGCGCGCCGAACGCGACCGCGAGGAGGGTAAACGTTCCGTCGACACCGATGGCCTGCTCGCCCTCGGTGTCCTTGAAGTAGACGACCCACTTCTTGTCGACGAGGCCGCCGACGAGCGGGACGTGCGGCGCCAGCCACCACCACAGCAGACCGAGCAGCACCCCGGCGAGCGCCACCGCGACGGTGACGACGGCGGCCTCCCGCACTTCGGTCTTCATCCCGGGGCCGTCCTGCTCGTACGCGGACGTCCCGGCGGCGGGCGGCGCCTGCCAGGCGTCGTGCGGGGGACCCTGGTGCGGCGGCGGAGGCGGAGTCAGCGGTGCGGTCACCCTGACATCGTGCCAGGCCCCGCCGCCGGCCGCGTCACCGGACGGCCGCCCGGCGGTAGGCCCAGGTCGCGACGGCCAGCGAGGCGACGCCGACCGCGGCGCACACCGCGAGGTCGCCCAGCACGAAGGCCCAGTCGGGGTGGGCGTCGAAGGTCCGCGCGAAGGCCTCGACGCCGTACGTCGACGGCAGCAGGTCACGGGCGTACTGGACCGCGGTCGGCAGCCGCTCCGGCGGGAGCACCCCGAGCAGCAGCGCCGCCGACATGCCCAGCTGGCCGAGGAGCGTGGCGAGCTCGGGCCGGGGCGCGAGCAGCCCGAGGGCGGCGCCGAGTCCGGCGAGGGCGGCACCGGCGAGCGGGACCACCGCGACGAGCACCCACAGGTGGGTCAGCGGCAGCCCGAACAGCACACAGCCGAAGAGGGCGGTGGCGAACGTCCCGGGGACGGTGAACGAGGCGTACGCGCCCGCCGCGCCGAGCACCACGGCCGCGGGCGGCACCGGGAGCGTCGCGTAGTGGTCGAGTCCGCCGCCGGCGCGGAGCTGCCCGAAGTACTGGGCGAGCAGGTTCAGGGCGACGAAGGCGACGACCAGGACCGACGCCCCGGCCACCACGGACCGGGCCTCGCCGCCGCCGTCCACCACGCCCCGCATCAGGATCATGATGCCGACGGACTGGAAGGTGGCGACGAACAGCAGCGGGATGCGCGCGACCCGGGCCCGGGAGAGCTGCGCCCGGTACACGGCGGCCAGCGACGGCCACAGGCGGGCCCGCGGGCCCAGCTCGGCGGCCTCGCCGGCGTCCGCGGTCAGGGGCGGCGCGCTGCCCGGCAGAACCCCAGCGGGTACGACACTCACGTCGAGCTGCTCCTCTTCGCTCCGGCAGCCGTGCTGATCACCGGTGTCCGCGAGTCCGCCCGGGCGGTGCCCGGCGACGTCCTCGGTCTCACGTACGGATGCCGCGGTCCGTGCGCTCACGATCTCACCAGCCCCTGCCCGTTGCCGCCCAGCGCCAGGTACACGTCCTCCAGGCTCGGCGTGGCCAGCGTGAAGTCGTCCAGGGCGGCGAAGGCGGCACCGCCGGTGACCGTCGCGACGGCCGCGCGGGCCTCCTCGGGGGCGAGGCGCAGCGTCCAGCGGCGGCCGGACTCGACGGCGCGGTCGCGCAGCGCGGCGACCTCGGGGACGTCGAGGGGGGCGCTCTGCCGCCAGACGAGGTCGACCCGTACCTCCCCGGCGACCTGCTCCTTCAGCCCGGCCGGGGTGTCGCAGGCGATGACCCGGCCCCGGTCGAGGACGGCGACCCGGTCGAGCACCGTCTCGGCCTCGATGACGTTGTGGGTGACCAGCAGGACGGTCGTGCCGTGCTCGGCGCGGCGCCGGTCGACCGCGCCCCACACCGCGCGGCGGGCGACGGGGTCCATGCCGGTGGTGGGCTCGTCCAGGACGAGCAGCGGCCGCCGGCCGACCAGCGCGGCGGCGAAGCAGGCGAGCCGCCGCTGTCCGCCGGAGAGCTTGCGCAGGGGGCGGGAGGCGAGGAGGGCGAGGCCGAGTTCGTCCAGGACGGCGTCGCGCTCGGCGCGCGCCTGCCGGAGGTCGAGGCCGCGCAGCCGGCCGGTCGTCTCCGCGGCGAGCGACACGGTCAGGTCGTCGAGGGCGGTGGACTCCTGCCCGAGGTACGCGAGGATGCGCGCCGCCCGCTCCGGGTGGCGCACGATGTCGTGCCCGAGGATGTCGACGCTGCCGCTGTCGGGCCGCATGAGCCCGGTCAGCTGGCGTACGAGGGTGGACTTGCCGGCGCCGTTGGGCCCGAGGAGCCCGAAGATCTCCCCGCGCCGGATGTCGAGGCGCACCCCGTCGTTGGCCCGCACCTCGGGCGTCGCGGGGCTGCCGCGCCGTCCGCGCACCGCCGGGTAGGTCTTCGTCAGGTCCCGCACGGCGCACACGAGGGCACCACCGTGTCCCCTGCGGACTGACTGTGCCGTGCGCGTACTCACGAGGGACGAGCCTACGGGGTCCGATGCCCCGTTATGCGCCCGGGGCCGTGGCTCACTCCCCCGCGGGCGCGTGCTCGGCCGCCGTACGCACGTCGATCTCGCGCCAGAAGCCGGCCCGGATCGCGTACCGGTCGTGCTCGTCGATCTGGTCGTCCTTGTGCGCGAGGAGGCCGAAGCGGGCCGCGTACCGCAGGAGTTCCCCGTCCACCCGGTGCGGGACGCGCGGGTACATCGCCGACAGCTTCTGCAGGTGGCTCTGGTCGGTGAGCCGCGCCATCCACCGGCGCGCGAACACCTGCCCGACCTCGTACGGGTCGCCGCCGACGGTGGTGATGTCCTCCTCGCGGTCCGCCCAGCGCTGCTCGGCGGAGGTCAGCTGGGCGAGGGTGGGCAGCGCGGCGGCCTCCGCGGGCTCCCCGCCGCCGCCCGGGCGCTCGACCCAGCCCTTGTCGGAGGACCAGCGCAGGGTCGCGGTCGTCGGGTGCTGGGCGGGCTGGGTGCCGGGTCCGCGGAGGGCGGCAAGGTCCTTGGGGGTCGGGACGCCCTTGGGGGCGGGGATCCGCTCCTGCGCGGTGTCGCGCGGCTCCTCCGCCGTGACGTGCTCGGCCGGCTCCTGGGAGCGGTCGGCCGCGGCGGCGAGCGCCGACTCGGGCAGCGGCGCGGAGAGGATCGCGGCGATCTCGGGCCGCGGCACGGGCGGCGGCGCGCAGATCCCGCCGATCTCCTTGGGGCGGACGGCCTTGGTGATCCAGATCCGGTCCAGCACGCGGCGCTCGTCCGCCTCGGCGACCAGGTCCTCCGACTGGTTGTAGTCGCCGTCCGCGGCCTGGACGGCCCACAGGTGGACGGCGACGCCGTGCTCCTTCGCGGCCATCATGCCGGGCAGCAGATCCCCGTCGCCGGTGACCAGGACCACGTCGGAACAGGCGCGGTTGCGTGCCAGTTCGGTCAGTTCGGCGTGCATGGCGGCGTCGACGCCCTTCTGCGCCCACCGCCCGTCGCTGCGGGTCAGCGCGCCCAGGCGCACCGTGACGCGGGGCATCACCCGGAGTCTGCGGTGCTCGGGCTGGGGTACGCGGTCGGGGGCGCCGTCGAACCAGTAGATGCGCAGCAGGGGCCGTTCCGTGTCGGACTCGGCGCGCTCGCGCAGCCCCTGGATGAGGGCGGCGTGGTCGACGGTGATCCGGGAGCGAGAGGGTTCCCCGGCGAGAAGACTGGCGGCAGCCCCGAGCAGGTACCCGGCGTCCACCAGGACGATGCAGCGGTCCACGGGTCCACCCTCTTTCCGGTTTCCGGGAGGTTTGCTTCGGGCCTGCTTCGAGTCTGCCCGACGGCGCGAAGGTTAACGGCCCGAACTCGATCTTCGGCGTGGCGCAGCGGCGTACCGGTCCTCCACGGCGCTTGTCACGCACGGTAATTATCCGACATGCGCGGGTTGTCGGCCCGTGTGAATCTGGTTGCGGCCCTGGCCCCTAGATCCCCTTCAGGAGGCAGATCACCATGGCCAAGAACAAGAACCGCAAGCAGGGCGCCGCCCAGGACCGTTCCGCTCAGCCGGACCAGGCCCCGGAGCACGCGCGTTCCACCGCGACCGAGGCAGCGCAGCTGGCTCAGGTCCAGGGCAGCCCCGCCGACGTAGCCCGTAAGCACCAGAAGCGCTTCGGGCACAACTGAGGCGGGCGCCGGGGCCGTTGACGCCCGAGCACGCAGCGAGGGGCGCACCCGCCTGTGGGTGCGCCCCTCGCCGCTTCCGTTCCCTCGCTCCTCGCGGAGCCGCCTCCCCGGGTGTCAGCCGGCCAGGCAGGACGGGCCGAGCAGCACCTTCAAGTCGCCGAACAGGGCCGGGTCGGGCTTCACCCGGTGCCGGTCGAGGCGCAGCACGGTCGTCTTGCGGGGACCCTGGAGCTTGATGCGGACCTCGCTGTCGCCCCTGTGGTGACTGAGGATCTCGCCGAGGCGGCTGACCATGGGCGGGGTGACCTTCACGGCCGGGATGGTCAGGATCACGGGCGCGTTGGTGCCCGCGTTCGACAGGTCGGGGACCATCAGCTCCATCGCGACGAGCCGCGGCACGTCCTCGCGCTTGTCGAGGCGTCCCTTGACGAACACCACGGCGTCCTCGACGAGTTGGGTCGACACGAGCTGGTACGTCGCCGGGAAGAACATGCACTCGATGGAGCCCGCGAGGTCCTCCACCGTCGCGATGGCCCAGGCGTTGCCCTGCTTGGTCATCTTGCGCTGGAGACCGGAGATGATGCCGCCGATGGTCACCACGGCGCCGTCCGCGTGCTCACCGCCGGTGAGCTGGGAGATGCCCGCGTCCGCCTTGTCGGACAGGACGTGCTCCAGACCGAACAGCGGGTGGTCGGAGACGTACAGGCCGAGCATCTCCCGCTCCTGCGCGAGGAGATAGGTCTTGTCCCACTCGTCGGTCGTGAACTCGACGTCGAGTCCGAAGCCCGGCTCGTCCGCGGCGTCGTCGCCCATGCCGCCGAAGAGGTCGAACTGCCCCTCGGCCTCCTTGCGCTTGACCTGCACCACGTTGTCGATCATCGGTTCGTACTGCGCGGTGAGGCCCTTGCGGGTGTGCCCCATCGTGTCGAACGCGCCCGCCTTGATCAGCGATTCGGTGGTGCGCTTGTTGCAGGCGACCGCCTCGACCTTGTCGAGGTAGTCGGGGAACGAGGTGTACTTCCCCTTGGCCTTGCGGCCCCGGATGATCGCCTCGACCACGTTGGTGCCGACGTTGCGCACGGCGGAGAGGCCGAAGAGGATCACGTCGTCGCCCTGGGCGGCGAAGTTGTGCTCGGACTCGTTCACGTTGGGCGGCAGGACCTTGATGCCCATGCGCCGGCACTCGTTCAGATAGACGGCCGACTTGTCCTTGTCGTCCTTCACCGAGGTCAGCAGGGCCGCCATGTACTCGGCCGGGTAGTTGGCCTTGAGGAAGGCGGTCCAGTAGGTGACCAGGCCGTACGCGGAGGAGTGCGCCTTGTTGAACGCGTAGCCGGCGAAGGGCACCAGGACGTCCCACAGGGCCTGGATCGCCTCGTCGGAGAAGCCGTTCTTCTTGGCGCCGGCCTGGAAGATCGTGAAGTTCTTCGCCAGCTCCTCGGGCTTCTTCTTGCCCATCACGCGGCGCAGGATGTCGGCCTCGCCGAGCGAGTACCCGGCGATGATCTGGGCGGCCTTCTGCACCTGCTCCTGGTAGACGATGAGGCCGTAGGTGAGGCCCAGCGTCTCCTTCAGGGGCTCTTCGAGCTCCGGGTGGATCGGGGTGATCTCCTGGCGCCCGTTCTTGCGCTCGGCGTAGTTGATGTGCGAGTTCATGCCCATCGGGCCGGGCCGGTACAGCGCCGAGACGGCGGAGATGTCCTCGAAGTTGTCGGGCTGCATCTGGCGCAGCAGCGAGCGCATCGGGCCGCCGTCGAACTGGAACACGCCGAGGGTGTCGCCGCGGCAGAGCATCTCGTACGTCTTCGGATCGTCGAGCGGGACCTCCAGGAGCTCCAGCTTGACGCCCTTGTTGGCCTCCACCATCTTGACGGCGTCGTCCATGATGGTCAGGTTGCGCAGGCCCAGGAAGTCCATCTTGAGCAGGCCGAGCGACTCGCACTGGGGGTAGTCCCACTGCGTGATGGTGACGCCGTCGGTGTGCCGCACCCAGATCGGGGCGTGGTCCACGATGGGCTCGCTGGACATGATCACGCCGGCGGCGTGCACGCCCATCTGCCGGACCAGTCCCTCGACGCCCTTGGCGGTGTCGATGACCTTCTTGACGTCCGGCTCGTTCTCGTACATCGCCCGGATCTCGCCGGCCTCGTTGTAGCGCGGGTGCGAGGGGTCGGTGATGCCGTTCAGGTCGATGCCCTTGCCGAGGACGTCGGCGGGCATCGCCTTGGTGAGCCGGTCGCCCATCGCGTACGGGTAGCCCAGCACGCGCGCGGAGTCCTTGATGGCGTTCTTCGCCTTGATCTTGCCGTACGTGCCGATCATGGCGACCTTGTCGGCGCCGTACTTCTCGGTCACGTACCTGATCACCTCGACGCGCCTGCGCTCGTCGAAGTCGATGTCGACGTCGGGCATGGAGACGCGCTCGGGGTTGAGGAACCGCTCGAAGATCAGTCCGTGCTCGATCGGGTCGAGGTCGGTGATGCCCATGGCGTACGCGACGATCGAGCCGGCCGCGGACCCCCGGCCGGGGCCGACCGCGATGCCGTTCTTCTTGGCCCACATGATGAAGTCGGCGACGACGAGGAAGTATCCCGGGAACCCCATCTGGATGATGACGTCCATCTCGTACTCCGCCTGCTTCTGGCGGTCCTCGGGGACCCCGCCCGGGTAGCGGCGGTTCATGCCGACCCGGACCTCCTCCTGGAACCAGGTGACCTCGGTGTAGCCCTCGGGGATGTCGAACTTCGGCATGAGGTTCTTGGCCTCGAACATGCCGGTGGTGTCGATCTGCTCGGCGACCAGGAGGGTGTTGGCGCAGCCCTCCTGCCAGGCGTCCGAGGAGTCGATGGCGTACATCTCGTCCGTGGACTTCAGGTAGTAGCCGGTGCCGTCGAAGCGGAAGCGGTCGGGGTCCGAAAGGTTCTTGCCGGTCTGGATGCACAGCAGCGCGTCGTGGGCGGTCGCCTCCTGCGCGTACGTGTAGTGCGAGTCGTTCGTCACCAGGGGCGGGATGCCGAGCTTGCGGCCGATCTCCAGCAGGCCGTCGCGGACCCGGCGCTCGATCTCGATGCCGTGGTCCATCAGCTCCAGGAAGTAGCGGTCCTTGCCGAAGATCTCCTGGTACTCGGCGGCGGACTTCAGGGCCTCGTCGAACTGGCCGAGGCGCAGCCGGGTCTGCAGCTCGCCGGACGGGCAGCCGGTGGACGCGATGAGCCCCTCCGACCACTGGGAGATGGTCTCCTTGTCCATGCGCGGCCACTTCTGCAGCCAGCCCTCGGCGTAGGCGTCCGAGGAGAGCTTGAAGAGGTTGTGCAGGCCCGTCTTGTTCGCCGCCCAGATCGTCTTGTGCGTGTAACCGCCCGAACCGGACACGTCGTCGCGCTTCTGGTGCGGCTGGCCCCACTGGATCTTGCGCTTGTTGCGCCGGGACTCCGGGGCGACGTACGCCTCGATGCCGATGATCGGCGTGACGCCCGCCTTCTTGGCCGTGTGGAAGAAGTCGTAGGCCCCGTGGAGGTTGCCGTGGTCGCTCATCGCGATGTGCGTCATGCCCATCTCGTTGCAGGCGGCGAACATGTCCTTGAGCCGCGCGGCACCGTCCAGCAGCGAGTACTGGGTGTGGACGTGCAGGTGCGTGAACGGCGGCTTTGACACGGCTTCGGCCTCCAGGAAGAACAGAAGAACACTCGTCGACAGGCTGCGGACAGTCTGGGGGGACAGCGTCGAAGTCTATGCCTCGGCACTGACACTCCGAGGGCTCTCCCCCGTACCTTCGTGCGGGGGCCGCGGGCACTCCCGCGTACCTTCGTCCGTTGGAAGTGGACGGGGCCGTCCGTCCCCGAGAGGGCGGCGCGACCGTCCCCCATGTCACGCATCACCTGCACCAGGAGGCACCCAGCGATGTCGGTCCCGCAGCTCAGCGCCGAGCAACGCGGCGAGCAGATCCTCGCCGTCTTCGACACCGCCTTCGGCGAGCTCCTGGCCGCCGACCCGGCCGCGTTCCGCGTGAAGTTCCGCAAGATGGCGGCCAGCGCCTTCGCGTTCTACCGGGGCACGGCCTCCCTCTTCTACCACGACCTGGACGCGGAGAAGCGGGGCGGCCCGTACCTGGACGACCGCACCTCCCGGGTGTGGATCCACGGCGACCTGCACGCCGAGAACTTCGGCACGTACATGGACGCCCAGGGCCGCCTGATCTTCAACGTGAACGACTTCGACGAGGCGTACGTCGGGCCCTTCACCTGGGACCTCAAGCGCTTCGCCGCCTCCGTGGCGCTGATCGGCTACGCGAAGGCGCTCAGCGACGAGCAGATCACCGAGCTGGTCAGGGTCTACGCCGCCGCCTACCGCGAGCGCGTCCACGCCCTGTCCACGGGCGCGAAGAGCGACGAGGTGCCCCCCTTCACGCTGGACACCGCCGAGGGCCCGCTGCTGGGCGCGCTGCGCGTGGCGCGTTCGCTGACCCGCTTCGGGCTGCTGGACTCGATGACGGAGATCCGCGACTTCGAGCGCCGCTTCGCGGAGGGCGGCGGCTCGGTCGAGCTGGACGCGGCCACCCGCTACAAGGTGCTCGCCGCCTTCGACGGGTACCTGGAGACGCTCCCGGAGTCCTCCCTGTCCCGCCCCGACTCCTACCGGGTGAAGGACGTCGTGGGCCGCCGCGGCATCGGCATCGGCTCGGCCGGCCTGCCGTCGTACAACATCCTTCTGGAGGGCAACAGCGACGCCCTGGAGAACGATGTGGTGATCTACATCAAGCAGGCCCAGACCCCGGCCGTCTCCCGGCACATCACGGACCCCTCGATCCGCGACTACTTCCAGCACGAGGGCCACCGCACGGTGATCTCGCAGCGCGCCCTCCAGGCGCACGCCGACCCGTGGCTCGGCTGGACCGAGCTGGACGGCGCGGGCCAGCTGGTCGCCGAGGTGTCGCCGTACGCGGTCGACCTCGACTGGGGCGACATCGACGACCTGGACGAGATCGCCGCGGTCGTGGCGGACCTCGGCCGGGCCACGGCCACGATGCACGCGGCGGCGGACGACGAGAGCGGCCACTCGGAACTGGTGCCGTTCTCCACGGAGCGCGCCATCGACGCGGCGATCGCCGCCGACGAGGACGGCTTCGCGGACCTCCTGGTGGACTTCGCGCACGACTACGGCGCACGCGCGCGTGCCGACCACCAGATCTTCGTGGACCTCTTCCGCAACGGCCGGATCCCCGGCCTGTAGCCCTCCGCCCCGGCCGTGGGACCCACAGGCCGGTCCGGGCCGCCGCCGCGCGGGACGCCGTACAACGCTCCCGTAACGCACAGGAACCCTTTAGGGGGCTCTTACGGCGGCCCGTGGGACACTCTCCAGCGCTATGGACATATCCGGGACCCAGCTCAGAGCCCTTCGGGCGGCTCTGTTCACGGCCGTCGTCGTGACGCTCTCGACGGCGTCGCACGTGCTGCTGTCCCGGGCCCCGCTGCCCCTGAGCACCGTGGCGGCGATCACCGGCGCCGTCTTCGCCGCCGCGTACGCGCTGGCGGGCCGCGAGCGCGGCTTCGGCCGGATCGCGGCCCTGCTGATCCCCCTGGAACTGGCCGCCGACACGGTGTTCACCACGGGCCAGCACGTCTGTTACGGCCGGGCCGGCGGACCGGTCGCCGGCCCGCTGCGCTCCGTCGGCCTCGACGTGCTGTGCGGCGGCGGCGACGTCGGCACCCCGCTCGCCCGCGTGACCGCCGGGCACGGCGACGGCGCGGCGGCCCTGCTGGCGCACGCCGACCCGGGTGCCGCCTGGCTGCTGCTCGGCGCCCACGTCGGCGTCGGACTGCTCGCGGCCGCCTGGCTGCGGCGCGGCGAGCGGGCCCTGGCCCAGCTGTTGCGCGCGGTCGGCGCCGCCACCTTCCGGCCGCTGTCGCTCGCGGTCGCGTCCGTCGGCGTACGGCTCGCCCCGGCCCGCCGGCTGCCGCGCCCCGCGCACCGGACCGGCGCCGCCCGGACCCGGCTGTTCGTGCACTCCCTGGGACGCCGCGGACCGCCCCGCTCGGCCCTTCCCGCCTGAGCGGGAAGCGGCGAACATCCCGAGCACCAGCAGTCCCCCCTACCTGTAGTGCGTACGACGTGTGCGCGTCCCCCATGGAGATCACCACTATGAGCAAGCGGAACAGCCAGGCGTCCAAGATGGCCGCGCGTGAGCGGCTGCGCCAGGAGCGCGAGCGCGAGGCCCGGCGCACCAAGGTCAAGCGGCAGGTCGTCGTGGCCTGCTCGGTCGTCGGCGTCCTCGCGATAGCCGGCGGCATCGGGTACACCGTCGTGCAGAACAACAAGCCCGGTTACTGGGAGGCGGCCAAGGACGACAAGCTCGTCAAGCCCGCCCACACGACCGGCGCCAAGGGCACGACCGTCGTCATCGGCAAGAGCGACGCCAAGAAGACGCTGGAGATGTACGAGGACCCGCGCTGCCCGATCTGCGCGAGCTTCGAGCAGACGGTCGGCCCGACCGTCGACAAGGACGTCGCGGACGGCAAGTACAAGATCCAGTACGTCGGGGCCACGTTCATCGACAACAACGCCCAGGGCGAGGGTTCGAAGAACGCCCTGAGCGCCATGGGCGCCGCCCTGAACGTGAGCACCGACGCGTTCCTGGAGTACAAGACCGCCCTCTACTCGGCGAAGTACCACCCCGAGGAGACGGACGACAAGTTCAAGGACGACGCCTACCTGATCAAGGTCGCGGACACCGTCGACGCGCTGAAGGGCAACAAGGAGTTCCAGAAGGCGGTCGAGGACGGCACCTACGACCGGTGGGCGCTGGAGATGTCCAAGTCCTTCGACAAGAGCGGGGTCTCCGCGACGCCGACGCTGAAGATGGACGGCAAGGAGGTGGTCGGCTCGGACGGGAAGACCGCGCCGATGACCGAGGCCGAGTACCGGACGGCGATCGACAAGGCACTCAAGGGCTGACGGACGCCGGCCGACGCGCCCGGGAGCCGTCGGCCGGAAACCTGACGGTCCGGCAGCCGAAGAGCGGGCGAACTTTTCGCGGTTCGCCCGCTCCGACGTCGTACCGGTCAGTAATCTGATCGTCCGTGACCAGTCGATACAGATCCACCGAGCCGCAACATCCCCTGGGCGCCGCAGAGTTGCGCGCCCCCCGCCGCCGTACGGTCGTCAAGGCCGCGGCCGCCGGCGCCGTCCTCGCCGCTCCGCTCGCCGCCGCCGTCCCGGCCCGCGCCGCCGCCGGGACCCCGGCCTTCCTGCACGGTGTCGCCTCCGGCGATCCGCTGCCCGACGGGATCCTGCTGTGGACCCGGGTGACGCCCACGTCCGAGGCGATACCCGGTTCGGGCCTCGGCCCGGACGTCGAGGTCTCCTGGACCGTCGCCGCGGACCGGTCGTTCACCACCGTCGTCGCCAAGGGCTCCACCACCGCCTCGGCCGCCTCCGACCACACGGTCAAGGCCGACATCCGCGGGCTGGCGCCGGCCACCGACTACTGGTTCCGCTTCTCCTGCGACGGCACCGACTCGCCCGCCGCCCGCACCCGCACCGCCCCGGCCCACGACGCCGCCGTGTCCGGGATGCGCTTCGGCGTGGTCTCCTGCGCCAACTGGGAGGCGGGCTTCTTCTCGCCGTACCGCCACCTCGCCGCGCGCGGCGACCTGGACGCCTGGCTGCACCTGGGCGACTACATCTACGAGTACAAGTCCGGCGAGTACGGCACGCGGGGCACCGTCGTGCGGCCGCACGCCCCGGCGCACGAGATCGTCACCCTGGCCGACTACCGCGTCCGGCACGGGCGTTACAAGACCGACCCGGACCTCCAGGCCCTCCACCACGCGGCTCCGGTCGTCGCGATCTGGGACGACCACGAGTTCGCCGACAACGCGTGGTCGGGCGGCGCGGTGAACCACACCGAGGGTGCCGAGGGCGCCTGGGCCGACCGTCAGCGGGCCGCCAAACAGGCGTACTTCGAATGGATGCCGGTCCGCCCGGCGATCGAGGGCACCACCTACCGCCGGCTGCGCTTCGGCAAGCTGGCCGACCTCTCGCTGCTGGACCTGCGCTCCTTCCGCTCCCAGCAGGCGTCCACGGGCAGCGGTTCGGTGGACGACCCGGACCGTACGCTCACGGGCCGGGCGCAGCTCGACTGGCTCAAGGCGGGCCTGCAGAGCTCGGACACCACCTGGCGGCTGGTCGGCAACTCCGTGATGATCTCGCCGTTCGCGGTGGGCGCCCTGCCCGCCGATCTGCTCAAGCCGCTCGCCAAGCTGCTCGGGCTGCCGCAGGAGGGCATCGCCCTCAACACCGACCAGTGGGACGGGTACACGGACGACCGCCGGGAGATCCTCGCCCACCTGCGCTCCCACGCCATCCGCAACACCGTGTTCCTGACCGGCGACATCCACATGGCCTGGGCCAACGACGTGCCGGTCGACGCGGGCACGTATCCGCTGTCGCCCTCGGCGGCCACGGAGTTCGTCGTCACCTCGGTCACCTCCGACAACCTCGACGACCTCGTGAAGGTCCCCGAGGGGACCGTCTCGGCGGTGGCCTCGCCGTTGATCCGGGCCGCCAACCGGCACGTGCACTGGGTCGACACGGACCGCCACGGCTACGGCGTCCTGGACCTCACCGCGGACCGCGCGCAGATGGACTACTACGTGCTCTCCGACCGCCGGGACCCGGACGCGACCTCGTCCTGGGCCCGTTCGTACCGCACGCGCAGCGGTACGCAGAAGGTCGAGCGGGTGTACGCGCCGGTGCGCTAGCCCGACTACCGGGTGCACGAGCGGTGATTTTCGGCCACCAGTACACCGGCTGAGCCCTGTTAACGGAAGATCACGCCACTACGGCGGGTGGTGCCGCGCACCGTCCGAATCCGGACACACCACCCGCCGTGGTTACCGCGCCCGTTACGTCGACATCTCAAACTTCGGACGGGGGCCGAATTTCTTCCCCCAAATGCCCTTGTTTGCCTGACGTTTGATTGGGCCTGATCGATCCTCTTCAACATTCATCATGTCCACGTAATCTCCCGGCGGCGGCCAGAAAGGCCCTCCCCACCGCATCCGCTAGGAGTCAGCATGCGTGCGCTTGCCCGAATATCCCCCCTTCTGCGCAGACGCCTTCTCGGCACGGCCGTCGTGGCCGGAACCCTCATGCTCGCTCCGCTCTCCGCGCCCACCGGCCTCGCGGCGGCCAAGACTCCGGCCACCGACTGCGCCGACGACGTGAACTCCCTCGCCCGCGAGGCCCGCCCCAAGGCCGGCGAGCACCGGGCCGAGCCGAACGAGATCACCCAGGCCAAGGCCCAGGCCATGGACGCCGATCTGCACAAGAAGCTAGACAAGCTGCGCGCGAGCGGCCAGAGCCTGTCCTCGGCCGCCGCGTCCACCACCATCCCGGTGTACTTCCACGTCATCCACAGCGGCGCCGCGGGCAACCTCACCTCGGCCCAGATCAGCAGCCAGATGAGCGTGCTGAACGCCGCGTACGCGGGTCAGGGCACCGGCAACACCGACTCGGGCTACCAGTTCACGCTGGCTGGCACGGACTACACGGACAACGCATCCTGGTACAACCTCAGTTCGGGCTCGACCGCGGAGAAGGCGATGAAGTCCGCCCTCCGCAAGGGCGGCGCCAACGCCCTCAACATCTACACCGCCAACCTCGGCGGCGGGCTGCTCGGCTGGGCCACCTTCCCCAGCTCCTACAAGACCAGCCCCTCCATGGACGGCGTGGTCGTCCTCGACGCCTCGCTGCCCGGCGGCTCGGCGGCGAACTACGACGAGGGCGACACCGCCACCCACGAGGTCGGCCACTGGATGGGGCTCTACCACACCTTCCAGGGCGGCTGTAACGGCAACGGCGACTACGTCACCGACACCCCGGCCGAGAAGAGCGCCGCGTTCGAGTGCCCGACCGGCCGCGACACCTGCACCAACAAGACGGGCGTCGACCCCATCCACAACTTCATGGACTACACGTACGACGCGTGCATGTACCAGTTCACCGCGGGCCAGGTGACGCGTATGCAGCAGAGCTGGGCCGCGTACCGGGCCGCCGGCTGAGCCGCGTAGCTCCCTAGAGCGAGTCGAGGAAGCCGAGCGCCACCCGCCAGGTGGCCTCGGCCGCCTCCGCGTCGAAGTCCGGCAGGTCCGGGTCGGTGTAGAGGTGCCCGGCGCCGGCGTAGCGGTGGATCTCGACGTCGGCGCCGACGCGCTGCATCCGCAGGTACCAGGCGCTGAGCCAGTCGTCCGTCTCGAAGGCGTCGGGCTCGGCGACGTGCAGCTGGACCGGCAGCTCGTCCACCGAGGCGCTGTCCGCGATGTCCGAGGTGCCGTGCAGGAGCAGCAGCCCGCGGGCCTTGTCGTCGCCGAGGGCCAGGGTCTGCGCGACCGAGGCGCCGAAGGAGAAGCCCGCGTACACCAGCCCGCGCTCCGAATAGGGCGCGGCGGCCAGGATCGCGCGCTTGAGCAGCTCGTCCTTGCCGATCCCGTCCTTGAAGGCCATGCCCTCCTCGACGGTCTCGAAGGTGTGCCCCTCGAAGAGATCGGGCGTCCACACCTCGTGTCCCGCCGCGCGCAGCCGCTCCGCCGCCGCACGCACCGCGGGGCGCGGCCCGTAGGCCGAGTGAAAGAGCATGATGTTCATGAGGCCATGGTGCCAGCCCGCACCCACAGTGACGGGCCGGCCCGTACCCGGGATCGGACACAGATCACAGGTTCATGTGCTCCGGGGCCGGTTAGGTTCGGAGGCATGGAGAACGTACTGCGCCCGCTGATCGTCGTCGGCGGCTCGGTCGTCCTCACTCTGGTCGTCGGCTGGGCCGTCGACCAGTTGTTGCGACGAACCGACGCCCGCCACCACGAGACCCCGATGTGGGGCCTGCTGCGCCGCGGCCGTGTCCCCTTCCAGCTCGTCCTGTGCGCCGCCCTGCTCAGAGGCGCCTACGACGAGGCCGCGCTGCTCAGGGACCACCGCGTCGGCATAGGCCGCGCCCTGACCCTGGTCCTCATCGGAGCGACCGCCTGGCTGGTGGTGCGCATCGCGGCGGCCGTCGTCGAGACCTCGTACGCGCGCTACGCCAACGCCCACCGCGATCCCGCCCGCGTCCGCCGGGTGCGCACGCAGGTGTCGCTGATCCAGCGGGTGGTCACCGCGATCGTCGGGGTGATGGCGGTCAGCGCGATGCTGCTCACCTTCCCGGCGATGCGCGCGGCCGGCGCCTCGCTGCTGGCCTCGGCCGGCATCCTCGGCATCGTCGCCGGTGTCGCCGCCCAGTCCACCCTCAGCAACCTCTTCGCGGGTCTGCAGATCGCCTTCGGCGACATGGTCCGCCTCGGTGACACGGTCGTGGTGGACGGCGAGTGGGGTGTGATCGACGAGATCACGCTCACGTTCCTGACGGTGCGGACCTGGGACGAGCGCCGGATCACGATGCCCGTGTCGTACTTCACGTCGAAGCCGTTCGAGAACTGGTCGCGCGGCAGCGCCCAGATGACGGGCATCGTCTTCTTCCACCTCGACCACACGGCTCCGGTGCCGCTGATGCGCGAGAAGCTGCGCGACATCCTGCGGGAGTGCCCCGCCTGGGACGGCCGTGACTGGGGCCTCGCGGTGACCGACACCACGCCCAGCACCATGCAGGTCCGCGCCCTGGCGACCGCGAAGGACGCGGACGACATCTGGACCGTGCGGGTCGTGGTGCGCGAGCAGATGATCCGCTGGCTGACCCAGGAGCACCCGTACGCGCTGCCCCGGATCAACACCGCCGACGCCGTGCTGCTGCCGGGCCGCCGGAACGGCCGGTCGCCCTTCGACGGCGCGCCCCGGCGCACGCACGAGACACCGCGCACCGGACGCGGCTGACCCCACCCGGCCCGCACGCCCGCGGGCACCCCGAGCGGCGGGGCCCGGCGGTCACCGAGGTGGCCGCCGGGCCCCGCCGCACGTCGGCCGGGTGCCGCTCAGTGGCCGCGTTCCGCCCCGCCGTTGACCTGGATCACCTGGGCGGTGACGTGCCCGGCGCCCGGCGACGCCAGCCAGTGCAGGGTCGACGCGACGTCACCGGGCGTACCCGCACGCCCTGTCGAGGTCTCCGCCACGAGCCGCGCCCGCCGCTCCTCCTCGATGCCGGCGCCGAAGAACTCGGTGTCCTCGACGTAGCCGGGCGCCACCACGTTGACCGTGACGCCGCGCGGTCCCAGCTCCCGGGCCAGGTCGAAGGCGTACGGATGCAGCGCCGCCTTGGACGCCGCGTAGGCCCCGGTGCCCGATCCCCGGTAGGCGGCGATGGAGCTCAGGAACAGCACCCTCCCGCCGGGTGAGGCGAGCCGGTCCCGCAGGGCCTCGGTCAGCAGCGCCGCGGTCAGGGTGTTGAGCCGGAAGTTGGTGGTCCAGGTGCGCGCGAGCGCGTCCAGCGGGTCCTCGTCAGGCGCCGTCTCGCGGCTGCCGTTGCCCCCGGCGCTGTGCACCAGCACGTCCACCGTGCCGAGTTCGGACGCCACGAAGGCGGCGGCCTCCCGCACGTCCTGCGGATCGCTGAGGTCCGCCGCGAAGGCCAGCGCCCCGGGCACGGCCGCCCGCTCCAGCACATCGCCCCGGCGGCCGAGCAGCAGGACCCGGTCCCCGTCCGCGGCGAACGTCTGCGCCGCCGCCAGCCCGATCCCCGTACCACCGCCGCTGATCACCACGTTGCGTGCCATGAGCCGATCCTACAAAGGCCGTTGGGGCTCACGCCGGTCCGGGAGCGCGCGCCGCGCGCCGCAAGGGCGGGCGTCAGCGCAGACTGCGCACGTCCAGATGGCGCAGCACCCGGTCCACGATCTCCGGGTCGGCCCCCGGCTCGCTGCGCGCGGACAGCACCTCGTGCCGGGCCGCGCTCAGCATCTCCGCCTGGATGCGCCGGACCCGCCTGATCCGCCGGGCCCGCTGCTCGTGCGCCTCCCGCCGCTCGTCGTCGCCCAGCTCGGGGCTGATCCGCAGCCCGATGTCGAAGGCCCGGCGCAGCAGCTGCTCGGACAGCTCCTCCGGCAGTTCCTCCACCTCCTCGATCTCCTTCAGCCTGCGCTTGGCGGCCTTGGCCGCGCGGATCGCCAGGCCCTTCTCGAACTCCTTCTCGCTGTCGACGTCGGGGCGCACGCCGAGCTTCCTGACCAGGAACGGCAGGGTGAGCCCCTGGAGCACGAGCGTGGCCATGATGACCCCGAAGGCGATGAAGATGATCTCGTCCCGGTTCGGGAACGGCGAGCCGTCGTCCATCTTCAGCGGGATCGCCAGCGCCAGGGCCACCGAGGCGACGCCCCGCATCCCCGACCACCACATCACCACGGTCTCCCGCCAGGAGGTCGGGATGTCCTCGTCGTAGTCCCGCTTCGCGTGCAGCCGCTGGGTCAGCCAGGTCGCCGGCAGCAGCCAGGCCAGCCGTACGAGGACGACCACGGCGACGATCGCCCCGGCCCAGCCGAGCATCTCGCCCCACTGCCCCTCCGCGGTCCTGATCGCGTTGTGCAGTTCCAGCCCGATGAGCCCGAAGGCGACGCCGGTGACCAGGGTGTCCACCACGTCCCAGAAGGTGTGCCCGGCCAGCCGGGTCAGCACGTCGTCGGCGTCGGTGGAGTACTCGGCCAGGAAGAGCGCGGTGGTCAGCACGGCGAGCACCCCGGAGCCGTGGAGCTCCTCCGCGAGGACGTAGGAGGCGTACGGCACCAGCAGGGTCAGGCCGATCTGCAGGGTCGGGTCGCCGAGCAGGTCCATGAGCTTGTTGGCGCCCCAGCCGAGCGCGACGCCGACGACGAGGGCGACGACCGCGGACAGCAGGAAGTCGAGGGCGGCGCCCGGCAGGGAGAACGACCCGCTCACGGCGGCGGCGATGGCGACGTGGTACAGCACGATGGCCGTCACGTCGTTGAACAGGCCCTCGCCCTCCAGGATCGACACCAGCCGGCGGGGCAGCCCGAGCTGTCCGGCGACGGCGGTCGCCGCCACCGGGTCGGGCGGCGCGACCAGGGCGCCGAGCGCCACGGCGGCGGCGACCGGCAGGCCCGGCACGATCGCGCCGGCGACGGCGGCCACCACCGCGGTCGTCACGAAGACGAGCGCGACGGCGAGCAGGAAGATCGGCCGTTTGTTGGCCGCGAACTGTCTCCACGAGGTCCGCCGCACGGCGGCGTACAGCAGGGGCGGCAGCAGGGCGGGCAGGATCAGGTCCGGCGGGATGTCCACGTTCGGGACGAAGTCCAGCAGGGCCAGCACGATCCCGAGGAGTGTCATCAGGACCGGCGCGGGCAGCCCGAACCGGTCACCGACGGGGACACTCACCACGGCCCCGAGCAGCAGCACGAACAGCAGGGCCAACTGATCCACGGTCTCAGCGCTCCGACGGTCTAGACGATCAAGAACAGCCAGACGTCCAGCGTGCCACGCGCCGAATCCTCACGCCGCGACGGCGGGCGCCCGGGAGCGCCGCACGTCGCCGTCCGCGACCGGCGGACCGGACCGCCGCCCCTTGCTACAGGGCCCGCCGCATCGACCGGTGCGGAATCCCGGCGTCGGGGAACTCCGGCCCGTACGCCACGTAGCCGAGCCGCTCGTAGAAGCCCATGGCGTGGGTCTGCGCGTGCAGGTCCACGGCCGCCAGTCCACGCGCGCGTGCCGCGTCCTCGACGGCCCGCACCAGCGCGGCACCGACGCCGAGTCCGCGGGCCTCCCGCTTCACCGCGAGGCGGCCCAGGGAACCGACGGACGGGTCGCCGCCGGTTTTGGCGGCGGCCTCCTCGCCGTACAGGAGCCGCCCGGCGCCCAGCGGTACGCCGTCGTCCCGCACCGCCAGGACGTGCAGCGCGCCGGCGTCGTACGCGTCGTACTCCACGTCCTCCGGGACTCCCTGCTCGACGACGAAGACCTCCTTGCGGACCGCGAAGCACGCCTCACGGTCGGCGGCGTCCTCGGCGACCCGCAGCACGTACCCCTCGCTCACGCGTTGCTTTCCTCACGCACCTTGTCCAGCGCCTGCTGGAGGTCCTGCGGGTACTCGCTGCCGAACTCCACCCACTGCCCGTCGCCGGGGTGCTCGAAGCCGAGGCGCACGGCGTGCAGCCACTGCCGGGTCAGCCCGAGGCGCTTGGCGAGGGTCGGGTCCGCGCCGTAGGTCAGGTCGCCGACGCAGGGGTGGCGGTGGGCGGCCATGTGGACGCGGATCTGGTGGGTGCGGCCGGTCTCCAGCTTCACGTCGAGGAGCGACGCCGCGCGGAACGCCTCCACCAGGTCGTAGTGCGTGACGGAGGGCTTGCCCTCGGCGGTCACCGCCCACTTGTAGTCGTGGTTCGGGTGCCGTCCGATGGGGGCGTCGATGGTGCCGCTCGTCGGGTCCGGGTGGCCCTGGACCAGCGTGTGGTAGCGCTTGTCGACCGTGCGCTCCTTGAACTGACGCTTGAGCGAGGTGTACGCGTACTCCGACTTGGCGACCACCATCAGGCCCGACGTGCCCACGTCGAGGCGGTGCACGATGCCCTGGCGCTCGGCGGCGCCCGAGGTCGAGATCCGGTACCCGGCGGCGGCCAGCCCGCCGATCACGGTCGGCCCCGACCAGCCGGGGCTGGGGTGGGCGGCCACTCCGACGGGCTTGACGATCACGAGCACGTCGTCGTCGTCGTGCACGATCTCCATGCCCTCGACGGGCTCGGCGACGACCTGCACGGGTGCGGGCGCCTGTGGCATCTCCACCTCGAGCCAGGCGCCGCCGTGCACCCGTTCGGACTTGCCGACCACCGCGCCGTCGACCAGCACCTTGCCTGCCGCGGCCAGCTCGGCCGCCTTCGTACGGGAGAAGCCGAACATGCGGGAGATGGCGGCGTCGACACGCTCGCCCTCCAGGCCGTCCGGCACGGGCAGGGTACGGATCTCGGGAATCGTGCTCACCCGTCGAGTATGCCGGACGGGTCCGGCACCCCCTGACCAGAACCCGAACGCCAGTGCCCGTGCGCGGTGCCGTCAGTCCTTGTGGACGGTGCCGTCCGGGTCCAGCCCGCGGAAGGACAGCAGCACGATCAGGATGCCGCCGCAGACGATCGCCGAGTCAGCGAGGTTGAAGACGGCGAAGTGCTTGGGGGCGATGAAGTCGACGACCGCGCCCTCGAAGACGCCGGGCGCCCGGAAGATCCGGTCGGTCAGGTTGCCCAGCGCGCCGCCCAGCAGCAGGCCGAGCGCGATCGCCCACGGCAGGCTGTAGAGCTTGCGCGCCAGCCGGGCGATCACCACGATCACGGCGGCCGCGATCACGGTGAAGATGATGGTGAAGGCCTCACCGAAGCCGAAGGCCGCGCCCGCGTTGCGGATCGCCTCGAACCGGAGCCAGTCACCGACGATCTCGATCGGCGCGTGGTGCTCCAGCTTCGCGACCACGAGCATCTTGCTGACGAGGTCGAGGGCGTACGCCAGCGCGGCGACCGTGAACAGCACGGCGATGCGCCGGCCGCCCCTGGGGCGCGCGGGCGTGTCCGGGGAGCCCTCGGACCCGGGGCGCCCGGCCGGCGCCGTGTCCCCGTCGGGCTGCTCCGGCCCGGCCCCCGACGCGTCTGGGGTTTCCGGCGTACCGATGATGCGCTCCGCCTCTGCCACGTGAGTCCCTCAACCTAGGTGCCTGACTGAGGACGAGAGTACGGCACGAGCCCCGGCGGCCACGTGCTCAGGAGGTCCCGCCGGCCGCCCCGGTGGCAGCCGATCCGGGACCGGCCCGCGGCCGGCCCCGGGCCGCCCGGCGGCGCGCACCGGACGCGGCGCCGGGCACCCGTCTCCGGCCGGTCAGTAACGGCGCTCCTGCTTCTGCTTGCACTCCACGCACAGGGTGGCGCGCGGGAAGGCCTGCATACGGGCCTTGCCGATGGGCTCGCCGCAGTTCTCGCACAGGCCGTACGTGCCCGCTTCGAGGCGGAGCAGGGCGCGCTCGGTCTGGTCGAGCATCTCGCGCGCGTTGGCCGCGAGGGACATCTCGTGCTCGCGGGTGATGTTCTTGGTGCCGGTGTCGGCCTCGTCGTCGCCCGCGCCGTCACCGGAGTCCCGCATCAGACCGGCCAGCGCCTCCTCCGAGGCGGTGATCTCGGCGCCCAGTCTGGCCGCCTCGGACGCCAGCTCCGCGCGTGCCTCCTCGACCTCCTCGGGCGTCCAGGGGTCCTCGCCCGGGCGCACCGCCAGCTCGCCGGGTTCCACCGCCGCGAGCCGCGCCTTGGGAACCGCGCTGGGGTCCTTCGCCGCCGTGGCCGTGCCAGGGGTCTTCTTCGCAACCACCGTCGTGGCTCCCGTCTTCTTCGCGGCCTCGGCCGCGCCCTCGGCGGCCGAAGCGGCCGCCTTGTCGGTTGTGCTGGTGCTCCTGCCGGCCGCGCTCCTCGCGCCGGCCCTCCTGGTGGTGCCGTTCTTCCCGGCGCCCGGCGCCGCGTCGCCCTTCGCCGGGTCCCGCCCGTCCGCCACCGCCTCGTGCTCCGCGCTCTTCCCGCCTCCGGCCGTCCGCGTCCTCTTCACCGGGGCCTTCTTCGCCGGCGTCTTCGCCCGCGCCGTCCTGCCGCCCTCCGCCGCCTTCGCCGGACCCGCTTCGGACCCGGCGGCCACCTCCGCACCGGCCGCCTTCGTGGCAGCCGTCTTCCCCGCAACCTTCCGCGAAGCCGACGTCTTCCCGCCCGTCGTCCCGGCAGCCGACTTCTTCCCCGCCGACGTCTTCCCGCCGCTCGTCCCGGCAGCCGTCTTCTTCCCGGCCGCCGCCTTCCCGACGGGCGCCTCCTCGCCGGGGACGTCCCCGGCGGAGGTCTTCGCCCCGGCGGCCGAGGTCCCCCGGGCCCGTCCCCCGGCCTGCTCGCCGCTCCCCGTCTCCCTGGCCGCCGGACCCGTGGATCTGCCGGACGCCGACTGCTGTACGGCGGTCTTTTTCGCCACCATGGCCGCGGCCCCTTCACATATTGTGATCTTGCTCGCGAATCGTGCTGGGACGATAAATCGACTTCAGGCCCGCGGCAACGGGGCACGCCAACGATTCGCCCGCCCCACGCGTGTCGCGCGGCGAGCCTGCAAGCGTTGTGCCCAGCTCCCCGCCGGGTAATCCGCCGAGCGCGGCGTCCCGGGATCCGGATACGGGGACCGCGCCATTCGGGTCAGCCCGCAGGCCGGCGCGGTGCCGGTGGCCGCCCCCGGCGGGCCCCGGGAAACCGGTCGGCCGCTGTCCCCGGGGCGCCGTACACTGGGCGCAGCGAGAAGCGTGGATGGGGACGAGTAGCGGCGTAGGCGGCCAGGAGCGACCCGGGGGCGGTGGAAGCCCGGGGGCCAGCGCGACGTGAAGATCACCCCGGAGCCGCCGGAAGAACACCCCGCGTGGGGCCAGTAGACCCGGCATCGCGACCCCAATGAGGGGGCTCACCGGTGCACACCGCGCGCCGGAGGGCCAAGGAGGGTGGTACCGCGGGAGCGCGCCGCACACGGCGTGGGTTGCTACGGCAGCAGAGCTCTCGTCCCTCCGACGGAAGGCAGAAAGTCCGTTGGAGGAAGCTCGCCGATGACAGCGCCGACGTACCGCCAGGTGCCCGCCCAGGTCGACCTGCCCGCCCTCGAGCACGCCGTGCTCGACTTCTGGCGCGAGCAGAAGATCTTCGCCAAGAGCCTGGAGCAGTCCGAGGGCCGCCCCGAGTGGGTGTTCTACGAGGGCCCGCCCACCGCCAACGGCATGCCGGGCGCCCACCACATCGAGGCGCGCGTCTTCAAGGACGTGTTCCCCCGCTTCCGCACCATGCGCGGCTACCACGTGGCCCGCAAGGCCGGCTGGGACTGCCACGGCCTCCCCGTCGAGATCGCGGTCGAGAAGGAACTCGGCTTCAACGGCAAGAAGGACATCGAGGCGTACGGCATCGCCGAGTTCAACGCCAAGTGCCGCGAGTCGGTGACCCGCCACACCGACGCGTTCACCGAGCTCACCAACCGCATGGGCTACTGGGTCGACCTCGACGACGCCTACCGCACCATGGACCCCGAGTACGTGGAGTCCGTCTGGTGGTCGCTGAAGGAGATCTTCAACAAGGGCCTGCTGGTCCAGGACTACCGCGTCGCCCCGTGGTGCCCGCGCGACGAGACGGGTCTGTCGGACCACGAGCTGGCGCAGGGCTACGAGACGATCGTCGACCCCTCCGTGTACGTCCGTTTCCCGCTCACCTCCGGTCCGCTCGCCGGTGAGGCCGCCCTCCTGGTCTGGACGACGACCCCCTGGACGCTGGTCTCCAACACCGCGGTCGCCGCGCACCCCGGCGTCACGTACGTCGTCGCGACGAACGGCGAGGAGAAGCTCGTCGTCGCCGAGCCGCTCGTCGAGAAGGCGCTCGGCGAGGGCTGGGAGACCACGGGCCGGACCTTCACCGGCGCGGAGATGGAGCGCTGGACGTACCAACGTCCCTTCGAGCTCGTCGAGTTCCCGGAGCCGGCCCACTACGTGGTCAACGCCGAGTACGTGACGACCGAGGACGGTACGGGTCTGGTCCACCAGTCCCCCGCCTTCGGTGAGGACGACCTCAAGGTCTGCCGGGCGTACGGGCTCCCCGTCGTCAACCCGATCCGCCGGGACGGCACCTTCGAGGAGGACGTCCCGCTCGTCGGCGGGATCTTCTTCAAGAAGGCGGACGAGAAGCTCACCGAGGACCTCCTCGGCCGCGGCCTGCTGTTCAAGCACGTCCCGTACGAGCACAGCTATCCGCACTGCTGGCGCTGCCACACGGCGCTGCTGTACTACGCGCAGCCGTCCTGGTACATCCGCACCACCGCCATCAAGGACCGTCTCCTCCAGGAGAACGAGAAGACCAACTGGTTCCCCGACTCGGTCAAGCACGGCCGCTTCGGCGACTGGCTGAACAACAACATCGACTGGGCGCTGTCCCGCAGCCGCTACTGGGGCACGCCGCTGCCGCTGTGGACGTGCGAGGAGGGCCACCTCACCTGCGTGGGCTCCCGCGCCGAGCTGACCGAGCTGACGGGCACCGACCAGTCGGGCCTGGACCCGCACCGCCCGTACATCGACGCGGTCACCTTCGCGTGCCCCGAGGACGGCTGCGGACGCACGGCGACCCGCGTCCCGGAGGTCATCGACGCCTGGTACGACTCGGGTTCCATGCCGTTCGCGCAGTGGGGCTACCCGTACAAGAACAAGGAACTGTTCGAGAGCCGCTACCCGGCGCAGTTCATCAGCGAGGCCATCGACCAGACGCGCGGCTGGTTCTACACGCTGATGGCGGTCGGCACGCTCGTCTTCGACAAGTCCAGCTACGAGAACGTCGTCTGCCTCGGCCACATCCTCGCCGAGGACGGCCGCAAGATGTCCAAGCACCTGGGCAACATCCTCCAGCCGATCCCGCTGATGGACCAGCACGGCGCCGACGCCGTGCGCTGGTTCATGGCCGCGGGCGGCTCCCCGTGGGCCGCCCGCCGGGTGGGCCACGGCACGATCCAGGAGGTCGTCCGCAAGACGCTCCTCACCTACTGGAACACGGTGGCCTTCCAGGCCCTCTACGCCCGCACCTCGGGCTGGGCCCCGAGCGAGGCCGACCCGGCCCCGGCCGACCGCCCGGTCCTCGACCGCTGGCTGCTCTCCGAACTGCACGCGCTCACCGACCAGATGACCCAGGCACTGGAGTCGTACGACACCCAGCGCGCCGGAAAGCTCCTGTCGGCGTTCGTCGACGACCTGTCCAACTGGTACGTGCGCCGCTCGCGCCGCCGGTTCTGGCAGGGCGACAAGGCGGCCCTGCGCACGCTGCACGAGGTCGTCGAGACCGTCACGCGCCTGATGGCCCCGCTGACCCCGTTCATCACCGAGCGGGTCTGGCAGGACCTGGTCGTCCCGGTCACCCCGGGCGCCCCGGAGTCGGTGCACCTGTCGTCCTGGCCGGAGGCGGACCTGTCCGCGATCGACCCGGAGCTGTCCCGGCAGATGACCCTGGTCCGCCGGCTGGTGGAGCTGGGCCGCGCCACCCGCGCGGAGTCGGGCGTCAAGACGCGCCAGCCGCTGTCCCGCGCGCTGATCGCCGCGACCGGCTTCGAGTCCCTCGACCCGGAGCTGCACACGCAGATCACGGACGAGCTGAACGTCACCTCCCTCGCCACGCTCTCCGAGGTCGGCGGCTCCCTGGTCGACACCACGGCCAAGGCGAACTTCCGCGCCCTCGGCAAGCGCTTCGGCAAGGGCGTCCAGGCGGTCGCCAAGGCCGTCGCGAACGCCGACGCGGCCGCCCTGTCCCTCGCCCTGCGCGAGGGCACGGCCTCGGTGGAGGTCGACGGGGAGACGGTCGGCCTCGCCCCGGACGAGGTGATCATCACGGAGACCCCCCGCGAGGGCTGGTCGGTCGCCTCCGACTCGGGCGCGACGGTCGCCCTCGACCTGGAGATCACCGAGGAGCTGCGCCGGGCGGGCCTCGCCCGTGACGCGATCCGCCTGATCCAGGAGGCCCGCAAGAACAGCGGCCTCGACGTGGCCGACCGCATCGCCCTGCGCTGGACGGCGACGGACCCGGCGGTGATCGCGGCCCTGTCCGAGCACTCCGGCCTCATCGCCGACGAGGTCCTCGCCACGGACTTCGCCCAGGGCGAGCCCGACGACACCTACGGCCCCGCCTTCACGGACACCCCCCTGACCCTGGCCTTCCATCTCCGCAAGACCCACTGAGCCGGCCCGCTCACCCCTGTCGGCCCGTCCGACAGACGCCGGACGGGCTGATGTCGGCCCGTCCGGCGCTTGAGGACGAGCGCGCAGCGCAAGGGGGCCCGGGGGGACTGCTTCAGCCCGTCCGGCGTTCGAGGACAGGCGCACGCCGAAAGCCCGGGGGCTGCTTTCAGCCCGTCCGACGTTCGAGGACAGGCGCACGCCAAGAGCCCGGGGGGACTGCTTTCAGCCCGTCCGGCGTTCAAGGACGAGCGCGCAGCGCGACAGGGGGGTCCGGGGGCGCAGCCCCCGGGAACGGGACGGGAAGGGGCGGAGGGGGCGAAGAAACCCCCACGCCCGCCCCGCACCGGGC